>JBJEOX010000307.1:0-1641 GCA_051880935.1 Ruminococcus sp. | reverse complement strand
TGCAGGGAACGGTCTTGACCGTTCCGCTGAATTACAAGACGGCTTCTATCGGAGCGGAACAGTCAAGACTGTTCCCTGCACTATATGAATCAGGTGCAGAACACCCGTTAATTGTACATTAAATTTTAGTTTAGATTTTTGAAATATAGTTTGGAGGATGTTGGTTATGAATATTGCCCTTATTGCTCATGATGAGAAGAAAGAACTCATGGTGCAGTTCTGCATTGCTTACTGCGGTGTTTTAAGCCGCAACAATCTTTGCGCTACGGGCACTACGGGTAAAATGGTCAGCGAGGCTACAGGCCTTACAATTCAGAAGTTCCTTGCAGGCTCGCAGGGCGGCAGTCAGCAGATTGCGGCTCGAATTTCGTGCAACGAGGTTGATATGCTTCTGTTCTTCCGTGACCCGTTAAGTCCCAAGCCAAACGAGCCCAACGATATGAATATGCTCCGCCTTTGCGATATGCACAACATTCCCGTTGCCACAAATATTGCAACAGCAGAGGTACTTATTCACGGTCTTGAGCGTGGTGACCTTGACTGGAGAAACATTTTAAAGTAACCACAGGATTTTATTATGAAAAGCAACAGACTCCCGCGGAACAACAAGACAGATAAAGGCTTTGAAATTTTCTATTATAATTTAAGCTATCGCAGAAAATTTATCAGAACAATCTGGGTAGGTGCATTTGGTGCAGTTATGCTTCTGCTGATTACTGCGTTGAAATTATTTTTGCCGGAAACTCCCGGGTTTCTCAGTCGGTTCAGTTGGTTTTACGTTGTGTTGATCGCTGTGATTTTTACGGTTGTTCTAGTTGTACAGCTTATTTACACCTACATAAGGTGGAAGTCAGAGGAAAAAATCAAAAGAAAATCAGAATAAATAATAAAATCGGGCGGCATTGTGTCGCCCGATTATTGCGTTTAAAAGGGATTTATGGTAGAATAGAAAAGAGTATGAATAAAATTTGAAAATCAACCGTTGGAGGAAAAATATATGGCGCTTATTACAAAGAAAATCAAGGGTACAGAGGACGTTCTGCCAAAGGAAAGCTACCGCTGGCAGTTCATTGAAAACATAATGCGTGAGGAATCGGGCAAATTCGGCTTTAAGGAAATCCGCACGCCTGTTTTTGAGCACACCGAGCTTTTTGCAAGGGGCGTAGGTCAGACAACCGACGTTGTGCAGAAGGAAATGTACACCTTTGACACAAAGGGCGGCGAGAGCGTTACGCTCCGTCCCGAGGGTACTGCCGGTGCGGCAAGAGCAGTGCTTGAACACGCTCTTGAAAACGAGGGACTGCCGATTAAGGCAAGCTACTTCGTTTCCTGCTACCGCTACGAAAAGCCGCAGGCAGGCAGACTTCGTGAGTTCCACCAGTTCGGTCTTGAGGAGTACGGCACCCAGTCGCCCGTTGCCGACGCAGAGCTTATCTGTGCGGCTCAGTCGATTTTTGACCGTTTGCAGATTGAACAGCTCCGCCTTGAAATCAACTCAATCGGCTGTCCTGAGTGCCGTGCAGAATACCACAAGGCGCTCAAGGAATACTTTGAAGGCTACAAGGACGAGCTTTGCGACACCTGTCTTTCACGTCTTGAGAAAAACCCGATGAGAATCCTCGACTGCAAATCCCCGATTTG
>JBJEOX010000306.1:0-1653 GCA_051880935.1 Ruminococcus sp. | reverse complement strand
ACAGATAGTACGTCAGGCTAAAATCAGCGGTGCCGACAGCACAAACTTCGGCGTTGTTTTTGCCGCAATGGGCGTTCAGAAGGACGTAGCCGAATATTTCAGAAGAAGCTTTGAAGAAAGCGGAGTTCTTTCGAGAGTTGTTATGCTCCTGAACCTTTCTAACGACCCGATTATCGAAAGAACGCTTACCCCGAGATGTGCGCTCACAATTGCTGAATATCTTGCTTTTGAGCTTGATATGCACATTCTTGTAATTATGACCGATATGACATCCTACGCAGAGGCTCTGCGTGAGTTCTCCTCGTCAAAGGGTGAAATTCCCGGTCGTAAGGGTTATCCCGGTTATCTTTATTCCGACCTTGCTTCTCTTTATGAGCGTGCCGGTATGATTAAGGGACATTCGGGCTCGGTTACGCAGATTCCGATTCTCACAATGCCCAACGATGATATTACTCATCCTATCCCCGACCTTACGGGATATATCACAGAGGGACAGATAGTTCTCGACCGTTCGCTTCAGGGACAGGGACTTTATCCGCCCGTCAGCGTTCTTCCGTCGCTTTCACGTCTTATGAAGGACGGTATCGGCGAGGGCTACACAAGAGGTGACCACCAGTCGCTTGCAAATCAGCTTTTTGCGTCTTATGCAAAGGTTATTGATGCAAGGTCGCTTGCTTCCGTTATCGGCGAAGAGGAGCTTTCCCCCACCGACAAGAAGTACATTGAGTTTGGTAAGCTGTTCGAGGCAAAGTTTGTAAATCAGGGCTTCAACGAGAACAGAAGCATTGAACAGAGCCTTGACCTCGGCTGGGAATTGCTTTCAACACTTCCGAGAGCAGAGCTTGACCGTGTTGACGACGCTATACTTGACAAGTACTACAAAGGCTGAGCCGTAAGGAAAGGAGTACAGGTGTATGGCAGTACAGGCAGTGCCCACCAAGGGTAATCTGATGAACACCAAAAAGTCGCTTGCTCTTGCAAAGGTCGGATATGAACTGCTCGACAGAAAACGCAACATTCTCATTCGTGAGATGATGACGCTGATTGATCACGCAAACGCTATTCAGCAGAAAATTGACAGCGCATACGAGGAAGCGTACATTGCGTTGCAGACAGCCAACGTTACAAACGGCTTCAGCGAGGATATTTCAAACTCTATACCCTATGAGGACAGCTTAAAGCTCGACTCACGCAGCGTAATGGGCGTTGAAATTCCGATTCTCACAATCGGCGAGCATCAGCAGCACGACTTTCTTCACTACGGTTTAAGGACTACAAACTCCGCAATTGACAAGGTTTACAACAAGTTTTCGGAGGTTAAGTACCTCACCGTAGAGCTTGCCGAAATTGAAAACAGCGTTTACAGACTTGCCGATTCAATCAAGAAAACGCAGAAGCGTGCAAACGCTCTGAAAAATATTATGATTCCGAAGTTTGAAGAAACGGTAAAATTTATTTCCGACGCTCTTGACGAAAAAGACAGAGAGGAATTCAGCCGTCTTAAAGTAATCAAGAAGAAAAAGCAGAAAGACGCCGAATTCAAAAAGGCAAAGGAAGAAAATCAGGAACAAACGGCTTAAAATTTTATATTGTAAAGTAAAAGGGGCTGTAAAAAAACAGCCGTAGAAAAAAGACTGCAAACCTGCCGCAAAG
>JBJEOX010000305.1:0-1655 GCA_051880935.1 Ruminococcus sp. | reverse complement strand
CTCCCGAAAATCCTGCCCAACCGCCTATGTTCTGTATGCTTTTGCGCAAAAGGCTCGGCGGAGGAAAGCTTGTTGCTGTCCGTCAGATGGATTGCGACAGAGTACTGTTCCTCGACTTTGAGTGCGTAAACGAGCTTGGCGATACTGTGATGATTACCGTGTCCGTTGAGATTATGGGAATGTACAGCAACATCATAATCATAAATTCCGACGGCGTGATTATCGACTCGCTCAAGCGTGTTGACCTCACTATGAGCAGTAAGCGAATTGTACTTCCAAACATTAAATACGAGCTTCCCGAGCCGCAGGATAAGCTGAATATTTTAAATTCAGCTCCCGAGGATATTGCGCAGAGAATAAAGAATCTTGAAGCTGAAATGCCGCTTAACAAAGCCTTGCTCAAGGTCATTCAGGGCGTTTCGCCGATTGTGTGCAGAGAGCTTGAATACAACGTTATGGAGGGTGCGTCCAACCGCATTGACGGTGTTCTGTATGACAGGCTGATAAGTGAAATCGGTAGGCTGAAAAAGATAGCCGAGAATTGCAGTGAAAAGCCTTGCATAGTCTACCGTGAGGACGGCAAGCCGCTTGACTTCTGCTTTATGCCGATTAAGCAGTACGGAAGCTTTGCAAGAGTTGAAAGCAGGAACGGATTTTCCGAAGTGCTCGACGCTTTCTATGACGAGCGTGACAGCCGTGAAAGAATGAGGGTAAAGTCGCAGAGCCTTACAAAACTGCTTACAAATACGGCTGAACGAATTGCACGGAAAATTACAAAACAGCAGTCGGAGCTTTCGCAGTGTGCAAATCGTGAACAGCTCAGAATATGCGGTGATTTGTTACAGGCAAATCTCTACCGCATTGAGCGTGGAGCAACGTTTGCCGACGTTGAGAATTATTATGACGCAGAGGGCAAAACAATCAGAATAAAGCTCAATCCTGCAATTTCTCCTGCGGCGAATGCGCAGAAGTATTACAAGGGTTATCAGAAAGCAAAAAACGCCGAGGCGGTACTCGGCGAGCAGATAGAAAAGGGCAAATCGGAACTTGAATATATTGAGTCGGTGCTTGACGAAGTCGGCAGAGCCGAAACGGAAAGAGAGCTTGCGCAGATAAGAGAGGAGCTTACCGAGCAGGGTTATCTTCACCGAATAAAGGGCAAGCAAAAGCCTTTGTCACAGCTGCCTCCGCTTGAGTTTGAGTCAAGCGACGGCTTTAAAATTCTTGTCGGCAGAAACAACAGACAGAACGATAAGCTGACGCTGAAAACAGCTTCAAAAGATGATATGTGGCTGCACACAAAGGACATTCACGGCTCGCATACGATAATTATTGCTGACGGACGGGAGATAAGTGACACCGCAATATTAGAAGCGGCACGTCTTGCGGCTTACCACAGCAAAGCAAGAAACAGCAGTCAGGTGCCTGTTGATTACACGCTTGTGCGTTATGTCAGCAAGCCCTCGGGTGCAAAGCCGGGAATGGTGATTTACGTAAACAACAAGACCGTTTATGTAAGTCCGTCAATTGACGGAAAAGAGGGCAAACTATAATTTAGTGTGGAGTGTGTAGAGTGGAGTGTGGAGTTTTGGCCGAGTGGAAAGATTGCGATAATTCAAAGGTTTAGTGCCCGAATTTATTTATATGCGGCGTTG
>JBJEOX010000304.1:0-8009 GCA_051880935.1 Ruminococcus sp. | reverse complement strand
CTCACCTTTTAGTGAATCCCGGCTTGTTTTTGGACTGTTTTTTTACAGCCCCTTTACTTATTTAATGTAGATGAATAAATGCAAAACGAAGTGATTGCTAAGGGCTTGTATGTTAATAAAATATATAGGCAGTCGCAAGAAAAGCAGTAGTCTGGACAATATATGAAAAGATGGATAGCAAGATTGGCTGTAAATAACCCGGAAGACTATTTACAAAATTCCTCAAAATGGGTAAAATGGGTACATAACCCTACAGGATTGGTACATTGTTTTACATGCTTGAAACTAAACGGATGTTGGTTTATTGATAATAATAGACCTGAATGTCCGCAACACCCGAGTTGCCATTGTTTTTTAGAAATTATATCATATGATGAAGTGTTGAATAAATCTAAATCGATTAGTGAATACAGAAAATAAATATTCACATGGTAAAGAAAAACTGTTTTCAGAGTGGGGATATACTGTTAATGATGCAAAATGGTTGCAAACTGAAATTGAACGGCAAGGACTTGAGAATTATATTACCGGTAATTACATATTGGGAAAATTAGACCATAACGGACAGCGTATTAGCATCAGAGTAACGATACCGAGAAAAGACAATGACAGCACTGTTTCATTTGTGACAGGTTGGATAGTATATCCGAATGGACAAATCAAATTAACTACACCGTATGGAGGTAAATAAAAATGAAAATGATGGATTGTATTGAGATAATCGTTGAAAAGGAAAAATATGCCAAAAACGGCGTTCATATGGGTATGCAGGGATGGATTTGCTTAGACGATTGTACTGATGGATATTGGCTGGTGAATTTTCCCCAATGCGGTGAAAAAGATGATATTGCAGAAATCAGTATAAATGAAAAGGATATGATAACAATCCCTGCTATGAATGCTGAAATAAACGAAAAAATAAAAGAAATGTTTGGTGAGTAACATTAAGCTAATATATTCAGTGACATATTAAGCGCTTTTACCAAATATTTATTTTTATTTTCGTTGGTTCGAAACTAACATGAAAATCAGTGAAAACATCTTTTTTGCACAACCCTGACAAGTATCAAAATCGCCTTAAACACTGCGTTTAGGGCGGTTTCTTTTTTTGCGTTTCAGCAAAAATTATTTGCCCTGAAAATGTGCTTTCTAACAGTTTTCTAATAGCAAATCGGCCGAGTAGGTTTTCAATGGACTGTCATAAGAGCCGAAAGACCGCCGCAGGAGGTATAGGACAATGAGTAGATTAACTTTTTTGTATCAAATGGACTTGATACACCGAGTAATAGCTGTATATTACCGTCGTTACGCAGAAAAGCCCCATAAGCTGTGTCAGCAGAAAGCTCGGTACAGCAAATTTAACGGGAAGAAGATAACGTTGTGCAAGCGGAAGCAGAGTTTCTTCTGCACCATTTTTACAAGAATATTTTGTAGGATAGCAAAAAGCACTATGCGGCAAGTCAGAATCGCTTTTCAATATTTCAAGCTTTATGCGTTATATTCTCCGCTGCTTTAACAAATTCAAGCACATCTTCCGGTGCATTAAGGCTGTAAAGCAATCCGTAAGGAATGCTGTAATCCCAATTTACAGGAATAGAAACGAGTCCGGGGTGAACCTCCTGCCAGCATTCAATCGTAAGCAGAACATTGCCCGTTTGGGCACAGCGGTTGAATACGGATAAATCATAAAAGTGAGGCGTATCTTCAATATGAATCTGAGGGTGATTTTTTTCCAAATCATTGCGTATGAAATCATTTACGCCGGAATCTCCCCTTTCAACCATCATAAGCGTTTCACCGTATAAATCTTTGATATCAATACGTCTTTTCAATGCAAGAGGATGTTCTCTTGATACAGCAATCATCTTTTTGTATCTGCCAAGCGGAAGAAACCGACATAACGACATCCACGCTTTGGAATCACATACACCGATTAAGAAATCAAATTTTTCTCCCAGCTTTTCGATTTCCGACAAAATGCCCTCGTGATTATCTTCAAAAGGGACAAGGTGAAGCTTGTAGTCGGGAAAACTCTGATTTACACGGTACCACAAATCCATAAAAGGCTTTGCAGGATTGAGCAAAGATGTGCCGACGCAGAAGGTGGTGTCATATTTATGCGTGGCGGCATTTGCGGCGGCAATTGACTTTTTGGAGTAATCAATCATAAACTTTGCGTCCCGATAGATGACTTTTCCTGCGGGCGTTAAATGTACTCCCGTCGGAGTTCGCTCTATCAGCTTTAAGTTCAGATGACCTTCAAGCGTATTCATCTGTTTCATAACTGCGGTCGGCGAAATATACAGATGTTCCGCCGCTTTGGTAAAGCTGCCGTAGTCAATAACGGCTATAAAAGTATCTAGCATAGGGTTGTACATATTGCACCTCTGAACGCAAGCATAAACTTAAAGTATATACTATGATAACATATTGGAGATTCCTCGTCAAGAATTTTAATGCTATACTTTTATCAGAAACAGAACGGAGGTTGCGAAATGTCAAATAAACTGATTGCATTTTATTCAAGAGCAGATGAGAACTACGTAAACGGACTGATTAAAACATTTAAAGTCGGCAATACGGAGGTTGCAGCAGGTATTATCAAAGAGTTGACAGGCGCTGATTTATTCAAGATTGAACAGGCAAAGCCTTATGCAAGGGATTACAACGAATGTATTGCACAGGCACAGACTGACCAAAGCAGTAATGCTCGTCCCGACCTGAAAAGTTTTCCTGAAACGCTTAATGAATACGATGTGATTTACTTGGGCTATCCAAACTACTGGAGCACTATGCCTATGGCTGTATTTACTTTTCTGGAGCATTTTGATTACAGCGGAAAAACAATCAAACCTTTCTGTACCCACGAAGGCAGCGGCTTGGGAAGCAGTATAAACGACATCAAAAAACTCTGTCCCACCGCAAAGATTGAAAAAGGTCTTGCCATTCAAGGCGGCAGTGTAAGCCAATCAAGAAATGCTATTAAAAAATGGATTCAGGAGGACTTGCTATGAATATGAAAGAAATGAGCGTATTCCCCATAGGAAGTGCAAACGAAGCTTTTGCACAGTATTTTATAGGTCAGAGCTATCTGAATATGCTCTCCACAGAGCAGGTCGTTATCGGCAATGTAACATTTGAACCGAAATGCCGCAATAACTGGCATATCCATCATTCGGATAAGGGCGGCGGTCAGATGTTGCTTGTTACCGCAGGAGAAGGCCGGTATCAGGAATGGGGTAAGCCGGCAAAAAGGCTGAAAGCCGGAGATGTGGTGCATATTCCGGCAGGGGTAAAGCACTGGCACGGTGCAGCTTGTGACTCATGGTTTCAGCATTTAGCAATCGAAGTTCCGGGTGAGAATTGCAGAACAGAATGGTGCGAGCCTGTTTCCGATGAGGAATACGGAAAATTATAAGTAAAACAGAGAAGCCTGTAAAGGCAAAAAAATACGGGAGGAATAACAGAATGAAAAATATATTGATTATTTCGGCAAGTCCGAGGAAAAACGGCAATTCCGATATACTGTGTGGCAGATTTGCACAAGGTGCAACAGAAAGCGGTAATAAGGTAGAAAAGATATTTCTGGCATCCGAGAATATTGGTTACTGCCGTGGCTGCGGTGTGTGTAACGAAACTCATAAATGCGTTCAGAAGGATGATATGGCAGAAATTCTTGACAAAATGGTGAAGGCAGATGTAATCGTACTTGCAACTCCTGTTTATTTCTACACGATGGACGGACAGATGAAAACCTTTATTGACCGCACTGTGCCGAGATACACGGAAATTACCGATAAGGATTTTTACTTTATCCTGACAGCGGCGGATTCCGAAAAGGCTAACCTTAACCGAACTGTGGAAGCATTCCGAGGCTTTACGGAGGACTGCCTTATCGGTGCGAGAGAAGCAGGTGTTATCTACGGCGTCGGTGCTTGGAATATCGGAGAGGTAAAGAATACTCCTGCTTATAACGAAGCCTATGAAATGGGAAGGAGAATTTAATTATGGAATATATAGCATTATCAAACGGCGTAAAAATGCCGATTTTAGGCTACGGCGTATATCAGGTTACAAAAGAAGAATGTGAACGCTGTGTGCTTGACGCTCTGAAGGTTGGATACAGGCATATCGACACGGCACAGTCGTACTTTAACGAGGAAGAGGTCGGCTCCGCTATTCAAAAATCGGGTGTGCCGAGAGAAGAAATCTTCCTTACCACCAAAGTGTGGATTGAACATTACGGTTACGAGCAGACAAAGGCTTCCGTAGCGGAGTCTCTTCGCAAGCTGAAAACGGATTATCTGGATTTGGTTCTGCTTCATCAGCCGTTCTCCGATGCCTACGGTGCGTGGAGCGCACTGGAAGAATTGTACGATGAAGGCAAAATACGTGCAATCGGCATATCAAACTTTTATGCCGACCGTATGGTTGATTTTGCGTCTTTTAACCGAATCAAGCCTATGGTCAATCAGATGGAAACGCATATTTTCAATCAGCAGAAGAGCTTAAAAGAGTGGACTGATAAGTACGATATCCGTTTGGAGGCATGGGCACCTTTCGGAGAGGGTCGCAGAGGTACGTTTGACAATACGGTCATTTCGCAAGTCGGTGAAAAATACGGAAAAACAGCGGCACAGGTTATGCTGCGCTGGAATATTCAGCGTGGTGTGGTTGTGATTCCGAAGTCAACACATATCGAACGTATGGAAGAAAACTTTGATGTTTTTGATTTTGTTCTGTCAAAAGAGGATATGGCTGTGATTGCGGCTTTGGATAAAAACGAAAGCTCCTTCTTCTCTCATCAGGACCCGTCCATAGTCGAGTGGTTTGTAAATATGGTTGAGGAAAGAAAAAAGCAACAGGACTGCACTAAAGAGAAGAAAATATGGTAAATGAGGTTGAATATGAAAAAATTATTTTTATGTATTACAAGCATTTTGCTTATATTATCCTTTACTGCTTGCGGCAGTCAAGGTGCGGATAACTCCGGCGACAAGTCAGGGACTTCGGGCATTCTGCAATCAGACAGCGGGAATACCGAGTCAAACAATACTTCTTCTGAAAATCCCAATAATAATTCAGACAGAAAAACATTAGTTGTTTATTTCTCTGCAACAGGTAACACAAAAGAAGCCGCTGAATATATTGCTTCTGCGACAGGCGGTGATTTGTTCGAGCTTGTACCGGTAGAACCTTACAGCGATGAGGATTTGAATTGGAACGATGAAAACAGCCGTGTTGTTTACGAACATGATAATCCCGGCGAAAGAAACGTTCCCCTTGTATCTGCAACAGTTGATAACTTTAATGAATATGATACCGTGTTCATAGGATATCCTGTTTGGTGGGGTATAGCCGCATGGCCTGTTAACGGTTTTATTGAAGCAAATGATTTTACGGCAAAAACGGTAATTCCCTTCTGCACATCGGCAAGCTCCGGATTAGGCGACAGCGGAAAACTGCTAAAGGAAGCCGCCGGTACCGGCAACTGGCTTGACGGCAAGAGGTTTTCTTCCGGGGTATCTGAAACAGATGTAGCAGAATGGATACAAAGCCTCGGGGACTGAGGTGAATAAATACTCAGTTAAAACTGTTTATAGTATTCTGAGTTTTTTAGGTTCTGTTGTATTGTTTTCGGAAGTGTAACAAAAAATACTGAGCACCAAAAATATTGAACAGGCTTATGTTTCCGAATAACTTTGTCGGATATGAATACAAAGAAATCAATGTCAGCAGGGAAAAGACTTCCTTTTGTCCGGACTGTTACCGAAACTTCGGCTGGATTCTGCCGTACTTTCTGTATGAGTACGTTGTAAGGCAACGGACGCGAAAATCAAGCCCCTTGATTGATGCAAAGTATGAGGAAATTTACAAAATCTGCGAGAAAGGATACTCATTACTTTGATTGTATAATTTTTTCTCGGAGCGTAAGGCGAATTGTGAAAATGTTAACAGCTTACCTGTCAACACTGACTGAGGAAAAATATTTTATTGAATTGATTGAGATTTTTGAAAAAAGATTTATGACAGCGATAAAAGTTTTCAAAAAATAAACGGGAGAACACAAAAATTCTCCCGTTTACTTATTTATAATTGTAGATTGCTTTGTTTTTGAGCTTAGCAAATTCACGCTTTCTTACCCAAAAATATGCAAGCGTTACCGCAGTGCCTGTCAATACCCACGAAATCGGATAGACGATAAGCAGTGCGCAATAATTATGATACATATTAAACACCGTGTATATCCATACTATTCTGAAAACAACCGAACCGAAAATCGTAATTACAGCAGGCGACAATGAATGTCCCAGACCACGAAGAGCTGCACAACTTATTTCATACGATCCCGTGAGTATTTCAAGAAGCATTACAATAGCCATACGCAGAAAAGCGTATTTTGCGACCTCGGTGCTGTCGGTGAAAAAGCTTATAAACAAATTACTGCCTGCTATAAAAATAACTCCCGTAATACCGCAGATCAGACACCCGAAAAACATACACAGACTGAAAACTTTTTTGCATCTGTCGCATTTTCGTGCGCCGTAATTCTGACTGGTAAAGGTAACGGCGGTCTGACTGAAAGCACATATAATATAGTATGTAATATATTCAAAGTTAAGCGCTACGGAAGAACCTGCCACAGCGTCAGAACCAAGGCTGTTTATTGAGGCTTGCACAAATACGTTTGAAATCGAAAACACCATTCCCTGAATTCCCGCAGGAACTCCGATCATAAGCATTTTTTTCAGATGAATCTTGTGGAAACGAATCTTTTTTAAATTAATTTTTATGTATTCATTATCTTCGGTGAACAGATAATACATAATAAGTACAGCGCTTATTCCGTCAGCTATTACCGTAGCAATGCCTACTCCTGCTACGCTCATATCAAATACAACTACAAAAAGCAGATTGAGAAGAACGTTGACTATTCCCGATATAATCAGACAGTACAGAGGCCGTCCCGTATCTCCGATACTCCTTAAAATTGCAGAGCCGAAGTTGTAAATCATTACAAAAGGCATTCCGAGAAAATATATTCTCAGATACACAGACGCAAGCTCGATAACGTCTTCGGGAGTGTTCATAAGAATAAGTATAGGCTTAGATAAGAACTGCCCGATTAGCAACAGGAAGAATCCGCATACAACTGACAACAAAATTACGGTGTGAGAAGCCTCATTTGCTTTATCTTTTTCCCTTTGTCCTATGTATCTTGAAATAAGAACATTTGCTCCGACGGCAAGACCCGTAAAGAGAAGGACCATAAGATTGATAAGCGGTCCGTTACTTCCGACTGCGGCAATTGCCTGACTGCCCGAAAATCTTCCGACAACAGCAACATCGGTAGAGTTGAATAATTGTTGCAGTATACTGCATCCTGCCAGCGGAAGAGCAAACAACAAAATCTTTTTGCCTAAAGGACCTTCAAGCATATTTATCTGGTGTGCATTATGTTTTTCAGACTTGTTTATTCGGAGTGTTCTTTGATTTCCGAATTTTTTAGCTATAACCATTTACCCATTATCTCCCATTAATTTTTTACCCATATTATTGTAGTACTCTGCATTTTTACTTACAAGAGTTAATTAGAAAGAATTTATGGGGATATTGCTTTTTAATTTTATTGATTTTATCCAAGCCGTTACTGAAACGGACAAAAATATCTTTTATTCAAAAGAATAATCATCTAATATTTCCACGTTAGTGTTGAGAAAATGATTATTCGGGATTAATAATCGCAAATCAGCGAGATTATTTGAGAGTATCAGACAAAACTGTATTGAAACCCACACAATAGGCGGAAAATAAATATTGAATTACTGTAAAATGTTGGAAACAAAGATAATTGCTTTTGGTTTAAAAATACAGCAAAAATCACGAAAACTCCCGTGCTTTAGAGAAAATCAAGCATAAAATCAATTTTTACTCACGGATATTACTACAAATTAGCGTCTTATGTGAATATTATTTTGTGTATTTGTTGTAATGCACAAGAAAACGGT
>JBJEOX010000303.1:0-8201 GCA_051880935.1 Ruminococcus sp. | reverse complement strand
CTTGAAAGCGGCTTTACCGATACATACCGCTTTTTCAATCCCGATAAAGAGGGCATTTATTCGTGGTGGTCTTACCGCTTCAAGGCAAGAGAAAAGAACGCAGGTTGGCGTATTGACTATTTTATCACTTCATCATCGCTTGATGATAAGCTTAAAAGCGCCGACATTCACACCGAAATTTTCGGCTCAGACCATTGTCCGGTTGAGCTTATTGCCGATGTTTAAGCTGTTTGCACAAGCTTAACAGGCTGAAATTTTGGATAAATTGCCTATGACAAATCCTGAGAATTTGTGGTATAATGTAAATAAAATAAATCAACGTGCGGTTTGTTTTCAGACGTAAGTCCTGTTGACAAGCCGCTTTTTTTAGTTTCGCAGGGGGTAAGTCATGGATAAATTTATAAAAGGGGAAAAGGTGCTTTACAGCGTAAACGGCGTTTGTGAAATAACCGATATCACAGAAAAGGTTTTCGGCAAAACAGTTATGCGCTACTACGTTTTAAAGCCGATTTCCAACGGTGAGGCAACACTGTTTGTACCCGTAAATAACGAAAATCTCGTAAGAAAAATGAAAAGACTTATGACTCAGCCTCAGCTTGACGAAGTTTTAGACGACGTGTCATCAAAGGAAGTTGAGTGGAACAGCAACGAGGTTGTAAGAAAAGAAGAATTCAGAAATACAATTTCGTTTGGTAATATAGGCGAGATTCTTGTTTTGCTCAAATCAATCTGGCTGCACAGGAGAACTCAGAACAGCAAGGGAAGAAAGCTGCACATTTCCGATGAAATGTATCTTCGTGAAGCCGAAAAGATAATTAAAGAGGAAATCTCAACCGTAATCGGAGTGGAACAGGACGAGGTTATACCGTATATCAAGAATAAAATTCTTGTGTAGAATTAGGGCTTGTTTAATGAATAGCGGAATGCACAAAAAGCGAGAAAAAATAACGCAGGATTGCGGAAAAAGATCCGCTTTTTGGGTGTTTTGTCATTTATTAAACAAGCCTAAATTATAGGACGTCAAACGGCGTCCTTTTTCAGTTAATAAGAAAGATTTATCATTTAAACAAAAAAGCTGCCCTGAAAAGGACAGCTTTTTTGAAAATTTAAAGAAAAGATAACAAAATGAAAATCACAAAAATCAGAAATCAATTTCTAAATCATAGTAGCAAGCCTTGAGGAGCTTTTCCATTTCTTCCTGGCTTGGCTGACGGGGGTTAGAGCCTGTGCAAGCGTCGCCGATAGCATTCTTAGCAGTTTCGGGAAGCTTATCCATAAACTCTTTCTCGTCAATAATGCTTTCGTCAGCCTTAACACCGCCCTGACCGTAGTTTTTGATAGCCTGCGGAATGTCAAGCTGGTCGTTCATACTGCGGAGCTCAGCGATAAGTGCGTCTACAAGCTCTTCTGTTGTGTCGCCCTTAAGGTCAATAAACTTAGCAATACGTGCATAACGCTCTGCTGCTGTAGCGTCCTTTGAATTAAATTTGATGACCTTGGGAAGATACATAGCGTTAGCGCAGCCGTGAATGATATGACCGCCTGAGAAAGCAGCGCCCGTCTTATGAGCCATTGAGTGAACAATACCGAGCAGAGCATTTGAGAATGCCATACCTGCAAGGCACTGAGCGTCGTGCATCTTGCTGCGGCAAGCCATATCGCCGTCGTATGACTTCTTGAGGTTGTCGTGAATCATCTTGATTGCGTGGAGTGCAAGTGCGTCTGTATATTCACAGTTAAGTGTGGAAACAAATGCCTCAATTGCGTGAGTCATAGCGTCCATACCTGTGTGAGCAGTAAGCTTTTTGGGCATAGTTTCTGCAAGAGCAGGGTCAACAATAGCAACATCTGGAGTGATGTTGAAGTCAGCAAGCGGATACTTGATACCCTTTGAATAGTCTGTGATTACCGAGAAAGCAGTAACTTCTGTTGCGGTACCAGAGGTGGATGGGATAGCGCAGAATTTAGCCTTTGTTCTGAGCTTGGGGAAGTTAAACGGTGTAATCAAATCCTCAAAGGTTGTTTCGGGATATTCATAGAATGCCCACATAGCCTTTGCAGCGTCAATCGGTGAACCGCCGCCCATTGCAACAATCCAGTCGGGCTGGAATTCCTGCATTGCAGCAGCACCCTTCATTACTGTTTCAACAGAGGGGTCGGGCTCAACGCCTTCAAAAAGCTGAACCTCCATACCTGCTTCTTTTAAGTATTCAACGGCTTTGTCAAGAAAACCGAAGCGTTTCATTGAACCGCCGCCTACAACAACAATTGCCTTTTTACCCTCTAAATTTTTAAGACTTGAGAGTGCATCTTCACCGTGATAGAGGTCACGGGGTAATGTGAATCTGTACATTATAATCTCCTCCAATATAAGAAAATTGGTCAACTTTTCTTAACCGGATTAATTATATCACCGCTAATTGATAAAGTAAATACCTTTTATGCAGATTTATATGTGAAATTTTTGTGAAAAATGCACTATTTGTCGAATAATATAAAAATATGACAATATTTTACATTCATAATCCATATACGTTGTCGTCGCCTTTGGCATATTTTTTAACAGCTTCAACAAAAAGCTTTGCGGCAGGATTTGAAATATTTTTACCCCAAGCCATAACGTATGCAATGCTTGTGTCTGCATCTTCAACAGGGAAAACGTCGGTATATCCGCTTGAGGTGAACGTTGCAAGCGACTGCGGAATAATTGAAATTCCGAGTCCCGACGAAACTGAAACATACATTGAAACGAGGTCGTCAAATGTGTTTTCTACATTAGGAGAAATGTGAAAGGTGCGGAATAAATCCATAATTTCCATATAAACGATAGGAGAAACCGACTCAGACAGCAAGAGCAGGTTTTCACCTGCAAGGTCACGCAGACTTACTGATTTTTTGCCCTTGAATTTATAGTTTTTCGCTGTCACGATAGCAAGCATTTCATTGTGGGTAACGAGCGTTTCAATTCCCGAATTTTCGGGAACCATATCACGAGGCATAAAGCAGAAGTCAAAATCACTTCCCGTAATAGCCTGACTTTTGTCGTCGCAGTCAAGCGGCCTTACTTCGACTGTAATATTCGGATACTTTTCATTAAAATCAAATATGCATTTTGACGGAAAGCAAAGCGAGGTTACATCGCATCCGAGTGTGATTTTACCCTGACCTCCGTCGTGCATCTGCTTGATAACCGTTTTTGCCTTTTTGAGCGTATCGACAATTTCAATTGCATAGGGCAGCAATGTTTTGCCCTCGTTTGTGATAATCACATCTCTGTGCGAGCGTGTAAAAAGCTGAACTCCAAATTCCTTTTCAAGGTCGCTTACATATCGGCTTACGGTTGACTGTGAAACGTAGTTGCGGCGAGCGGCTTCAGAGAAGTTTAATGTCTGCGCTACGGAAATAAAACAATTTAGCTGATTAATATCCACTTTTTATTCTCACCTTTCAGAATTTAAATATCGTTATGCAGAAATTGGAAACATTTCCCTAAAAGTTGTTGTTTTTGCATTATACAAACTGTTGAATTATTACGTATATTCTGCTATAATTCAAGTATAGCATAATAGTATGCAAAATGTAAATAACTATTTTGAAAAATGTGCGTGAGGAGTATTGTTATGAAAAAAATCGTAATCACCGGAATGGGCGCTGTAACTCCGGTAGGCGTTGGCGTAGACAATTACTGGAAAAATATTACAGACGGTGTTTCCGGAATTGACACAATCAGAACCTTTGACCCAAGCGAGCTTGCAGTACAGATAGCAGGTGAGGTAAAGAATTTTAATCCCTCCGACTATCTTCCGAAAGACCTTATCAGAAAGACAGACCCCTTTATGCAGTATGCGTATATCGCTGCCGAGGAGGCTTTAAAGCAAAGCAAGCTTGAAATTGAGCCGCAGAGGACGGGTATTGTAATGGGAACGGCTATGAGCGGTATTGCAACTATTGCATTCACTCAGGACGCTTTGTCGGGTGCTTCTCACAAAAAGGTAGGCCCCAGATTTATCCCTAAAATTCTCGGAAATATCGCAGCTGCTAATATCGCAATCGACTACAATATTCAGGGACCGAGCCTTACGGTAAGCACAGCCTGCTCGTCGGGCGGTGACGCAATCAATACTGCTTGTATGTGCATCAATGCAGGCAAGGCAGACGTAATGCTTGCAATCGGTGCTGAGTCGGTTCTTTGTCCTCTCGTAATCTACTCACTTGCAAATGCAAAGGCTTTGTCAAGAAGAAACGACTCTCCTTCAAGCGCAAGCAGACCGTTTGACGTTACCCGTGACGGCTTTGTAATCGGCGAGGGCGGCGGTGCGCTGATTCTTGAAACCGAGGAACACGCACTTGCAAGAGGTGCAAAGATTCTCGGCGAAATCAAGGGCTGCGGCAACACGGGCGACGCTTACCACGTTACTGCTCCTCATCCCGAAGGCAGGGGCGCAATTGCTTGTATGCAGCAGGCAATTGAAGAGGCAGGAATAAAAGCAGAAGAAATTGGTTATATTAATGCACATGGAACTGCCACGAATAAGGGCGACTCCGTTGAAACCTCTGCAATTAAAAAGGTGTTCAAGGAAAATCTGCCTTACGTAAGCTCAACAAAGGGCGCAACAGGTCATATGATGGGCGCAGGCGGAATTACCGAAACAATCACCTGTGTTAAAGCGATTGAAACAGGCGTTCTGCCTCCGACAATCAATCTCAGCGAGGTTGACCCTGAGTGTGCAGGCATTGACTTTG
This sequence comes from Ruminococcus sp., assembly GCA_051880935.1. GTDB lineage: Bacteria > Bacillota > Clostridia > Oscillospirales > Acutalibacteraceae > Ruminococcoides. The sequence goes on along the minus strand of JBJEOX010000303.1, from coordinate 3,458 downwards.
TTGCAAATACAGCTAAAAAAGCAGATATCAAGTACGCAATGTCAAACGCATTCGGCTTTGGCGGACAAAATTCAAGTATTATTGTGGGCAAGTATTGATATAATATTTAGGCTGTTATGTAAATTATTTTGAAAGCAGGTTGAATTTATGGAACTGACATACGATTGTGAAATGTTTAAAAAGACCTTTGAAAGTGAGTTTACCTGGCTGAACGGTTTTATGAGGAACGTAAGGCGTTTTGGCTACAAGAGTGCGGCTTTCGACCCGATGTCAGGCAAAATATGGACATATACCGAATTAAACAGCGACTCAAACAGATTTGCAAATGCTATGAAAGCAAGCGGAGTAGTAAAGAGTGACGTAGTATTTGTTCAGCTTTTCAATTCTCCACAGTTTTTGTTCGGTTATATTGCTTCGCAGAAAATCGGAGCGATTTTCAATCCTGCAAATTTTAATCTATCACCCGGAGAAACTGCTGAGATTATCGACCACAACAAGCCTAAGGTGTATGTTTATGACGCTGAAATTGTTCAGACTGCTGTTGACGCACTCTCACTTTGTAAGCATAAGCCCGAAGTTGTTATTGCAGTCAACGTTACTTCAAAGGAATTTAATCTTCCCGAAGGTCACATATTGTATGAAGACTATGTAAAAAGTGCATCGGAGGAAAATCCCCCGATTGACTTCAATCCCTATTTTTACGACGAAGTTGTAAGACTTCAGACCTCAGGAACAACGGGAACTCCAAAGGGGGTTCCGCTCAATAACGTGAATGAGGTTTTGTCGGCACACGATGTTATTATGCATTTTCCGCTCAATCCGACTGACGTTACAATGAATATGACTCCTTGGTTTCACAGGGGAGGACTTCATTCGGGCGGTCCGACGCCTACTCTTTATGCAGGTGCGGCTATGGTAATTCTGCGCACCTTTAACCCGAAAAACTGTATTGATTACGTTGAAAAATACGGAATTACTTTTATGACCGGCGTTCCGTCCATCCTGACACTGCTTGCAAGCAGACAGGAAAAGCACCCCAAGGATATTTCAACTCTTAAGGGCATTATCACAATGGGCAGTCCGCTTGAAAAGGAAGCCTGCATACGCTTTCAGAACGTACTCACGCCAAATATTTTCAATGGCTACGGTACAACCGAATCATTCTGGAACACTTTTCTCCGTCCGTTTGATTTGCCCGAAATGTCAGGTACGGCAGGCCGTTCCTGTACTGATGACGAGGTGAGAATCGTAAGGGTATACGATGATAAGAAGGCAGAGCCTGACGATGTTGTTCCTACCGACAACGAAACCGAGGGTGAAATCATAATAAGCTGTCCCTGCAAGTCAACCTACAGCTATGTAAATAACCCCGAAGCTACAAAAGAAAAGTTCTACAAGGGCTGGATGTATACAGGCGATATCGGTACATGGGATGAAAAGCAGTTTATCACCGTTGCAGGCAGAAAAGACGATATGATAATCAGCAAGGGAGAGAATATCTACCCTGCAAGAATAGAGGAAGTCCTGAACTGCCACCCGAAGGTTCACGAGTGCATTGTAACAGGTGTTCCCGACAGTACAAGGGGAGAGTCTGTTGCGGCTTACGTGATTCCCGAGGACGAAAGCCTTACGGTTGCCGAGCTAATGGACTATTGCTCTCAGTCGCCGAATATTTCGAAGTATCAGGCTCCACGCTACTATCGCTTTGTAAAGGAACTTCCGCATACGGCAACAGGCAAAAAACAGCATTTTATAATCAAAAAACAGGCTGAACAGGATTTAAAGGACGGACTGTTGCTCAAAAAATAAAGAGGTATCATATATGGAAAATAAATTTTATATAAGACGTGCCGCTTATTATGAAACCGACAGAATGGGAATAGTTCACCACTCAAATCATATAAGGTATTTTGAGGAGGCACGCATTGATTTTATGCATAAAATCGGATGTGATGTTCTCGACCTTGAAGAACAGGGTGTGCTTATCCCGAATGTTGACGCTTACGCAAGATATATAAAGCCCGTAAGATTTTACGATGATGTGTATATTGAAGTCAAGCTTGTTGTTTTCAACGGCTCACGAATGGAGTATGACTACACAATGCGTTTTTGCGATAACGACGAAATTGCATCAACAGGTCACACAACCCATTGCTTTGTGAACAGCGACTTTAAGCCGATGAGCGTTAAGCGCACTTTCCCCGAATTTTATCAAAGACTAAAAGATAATATGTCAAAGTAAATTACGGCTGTTTCCGCTTTGTTACGGAAACAGCCGATTATTTTTAAAAATCAATAATTGTTACTATTTGTTTAAATTAGCAATTATTATCTTGACAAACATAATTGTTTACGGTATGCTTTATCTGCAAAAAGGAAATAATAAAATCATAAAACAATATAAAATAATTAAAATATATTGTAAAATTATGTATAAAATGTTATAATATATATGGAAACAATAAACAATATTGTCAACCGCATAGCTTGCAATAATATGACAATTTATTGTTTTAAGTATTTCAAATATCTAAAAAAGGGGCAATGTTATTATGATTGACAAAATTTATCAGGAGGAGTTTGCTGCAAAAGTAATTAATTCTCCGAATACAGTTGTTGTTGACTTTTTTGCCGATTGGTGCGGACCGTGCAAAATGCTCTCTCCGGTACTTGAAAAGCTTGCTTCAATAAATCCCGATGTTGATTTCTACAAGGTCAATATTGATGATAATCCTTCACTTGCAGAAGAATTCGAAGTTATGTCAATACCAAATGTTGTCATATTCAAAAACGGACAGGCTGTGGACCGTTCAATCGGATTTGTAAGCGAACAGCAGCTTCAGGAAATTATAAGCAGAAATAGGTGATTTAGTGAAAATCCTTCTTAATGAAGACAAAGCAATAGTGAATTATGTTAGGGAAGGATTGAAAAGAACCGGAGGATATTGTCCGAGTATGCTTGTGAAAAGTGAAGCGACAAAATGTATGTGTGAGGATTTTAAAAGCAAGATAGCCGACCCTGAGTTTGAGGGTTATTGCCATTGTCTTATGTACTATAAGAAAAAATAACAAAGAAAAAACCGCCTTTTGGTTCTGAAAGGCGGTTTTTATAATTCTGTTCTGAATTATTCCATTTCCCAGTTGTGCCATACGTTCTGGATGTCGTCGTTATCCTCAAACATATCAAGCATCTTCTGCATCTTTGTTGCAGTTTCCTCGTCCTCAAGCTTTGTATATGTGCTCGGCACCATTTCAAGCTCTGCCGAAACGAAGGTGTAACCTAACTTGTCGAGGTCATCTCTTACAGCACCGAAATCTTCAGGCTCGGTGTAAATTGTGAATACGTCCTCGTCAGCCTCAAAGTCAGACGCACCGCATTCAAGAGCGTCGCTCATAACGGTGTCCTCGTCCTTTTCAAGCTCTTCACGCTCAATAACAAGAACGCCCTTCTGTGAGAA
>JBJEOX010000302.1:0-1689 GCA_051880935.1 Ruminococcus sp. | reverse complement strand
GCTTACCATAAACGGCGGTTATGTTGTTGTAGACGCATCGGGTGACGGGCTTGATTCAAACGGTTCTTTGACTATCACTGGCGGTACAATACTCGTCAGCGGACCTGAAAACAGCGGTAACGGTGCGTTAGATTACAATACCTCAGCTTCAATAACAGGCGGTACATTGATTGCACTCGGAAGCAGCGGAATGTCGCAGTCAATTACGGGTGACGGACAGTGCACAATAATGACCGATATAACTTCACAAAGCTCAGATACAATGTTTGCACTTTGCGACAGCAATTCAAATGTAATTGCATCATTTAAGTCTGCAAAGCAATTCAGCAACGTTGTTGTATCAAGCCCTTCAATCAAAACAGGGGAGAGCTACAAAATCGTCTGCGGAGGGGCTGTAGAAGGCGCAGATGAAAACGGCTTTGCAGATAACGGAAAATTAACTTCGGGTACAGAAATAACCGAAATTACAATGAGTGAAGAAAACTACAGCTCAGGCGGCTCAATGCAGGGCGGAGGAATGAGAGGCGGTCCCGGAGGTATGCCGCCAAGATAACCAAGATAAAGGAAAAATTTCTTAAAATATTGATTTATCGCTCAAAGCATAGTATAATACTATATACTATAGATAAGGAGCGATAAAAATGGAAGTAAAGATTTCAGACAGCATAAAATACATCGGCGTTGACGATAAGGATATTGACTTATTTGAAAGTCAGTACATTGTTGAGAACGGTATAGCTTATAATTCATATTTAATTCTTGACGAGAAAATTGCGGTAATGGATACCGTTGATAAGCGCAAGACTGACGAATGGTACAAGAATCTTGAAACAGCTCTTGACGGAAAAACTCCCGATTATCTCGTTATCAGCCACCTCGAGCCTGACCATGCATCAAACATCAGAACTCTTGCAGAAAAATATCCCGAAATGAAGCTTGTCGGTAACGTAAAAACCTTCAGTATGCTTCCTCAGTTCTTTGATTTTGACCTTGAAGGCAGAACAGTTACCGTAAAAGAGGGCGATACACTCGATTTAGGCACTCACAAGCTCACATTCTTTATGGCTCCTATGGTGCACTGGCCTGAGGTTATGGTTTCATATGAAAGCACAGAAAAGGTTCTGTTTTCTGCTGACGGCTTTGGTAAGTTCGGAGCACTCGATACTGACGAGGACTGGGCTTGTGAAGCCAGAAGATATTACTTCAACATCTGCGGCAAGTACGGAGTTCAGGTTCAGAATCTTCTCAAAAAGGCGGCAACGCTTGATATCAAGACAATTTGTCCGCTTCACGGTCCTATTCTTACAGAGAATCTTGAATACTATATCAATCTTTATGATACATGGAGCAAATATGAGTCCGAAACCGATGGTGTTTTCATTGCCTATGCGTCAATCCACGGCAACACAAAGGCTGCTGCTTTAAAGCTTTACGATATTCTTAAGTCAAAAACAGACAAAAAGATTTCAATTGCCGACCTTTCAAGAACTGACCTTGCAGAAGACGTTGAGGACGCTTTCCGCTACAGCAGAATGATTGTAGCTGCTCCTACATACGACGGCGGTGTGTTCCCGATAATGAACGATTTTCTGCATCACCTTGAAATCAAAACATACAGAAACCGCAAGGTAGGTATCATCGAGAACGGCTCATGGGCACCTATGGCCGGCAAGGTTATGACCTCTTATT
>JBJEOX010000301.1:0-8250 GCA_051880935.1 Ruminococcus sp. | reverse complement strand
ATTTATTGCAACCTATCCACTCGACCGAAACTCCACACTCCACACTCGACAAATTTTGGTTTATATTACTTAATTAGATTTAATCTTAGTTGGATTAAAAGGGGTATCAGATTAAATATTATCCCATATCAAACAAACTCAGCTGTTCTTCCTTGCTTTCATACTTATGCAGATATGAAAACACTTCATTCATATTGCACATAATCCTGTTTTTTCGGCACACGTCGGTAATAATTTTCATAAGCTTATCTCTGTTTCTGCTCGTAATTTCATATGAATTACCGTATGATCTTATGTATTTTTCTTTAAGTTTCGGGAAGTGCTTGTCAAGCTGTTTGTAAAAATATTCCCTGTTGCCGCTTCGCAGGGTAAGACCTATGTCAAAACAGATTATCCCTTTAACCTTAGCTTTAACACAGTAGTCAAGCAGACCTTTTATGTTTTCTTCGGTGTCATTGATAAACGGAAGAAACGGGTCAAGCCACACAACTGTCGGTATACCGTTGTCCCGAAAAATTTTAAGTGCTTCAAACCTCTCTTTGGTCGACGAAACATTCGGCTCAATTATTCTGCACATAGTTTCATCGTAGGTTGTAAGCGTCATTTGCACAACAGCCTTGCTTTTGTTGTTTATGCACCTGAATAAATCCAAATCACGCAGTACGTCTGCTGATTTAGTCAGAACTGTTGCCCCGAATCCGTATCTTTCAACAATTTCAAGACATTGCCTTGTCAGCTTTAGTTCACGTTCAAGCGGAATGTACGGGTCAGACATAGCTCCTGTTCCTATCATACATTTTTTGCGTTTGCTTTTTAATGCTTTTTCAAGCAGAATAGGAGCGTTTTGCTTTACCTCAATATCCTCAAAATCGTGTTCCATTCCGTAGCACAAGCTTCGTGAATCGCAGTAAATGCAGTTGTGCTGACAACCTCTGTAGATGTTTATTCCGTTGCTTGAAGATAAAATTCCTTTTACGTCTACTTTGTGCATAAATTCCTCAATTTTCCCTCGTGTCCACAAACCACCTGTTTTCTTCAAGAAACAAAAAACGCTCCTTGCCAAGTATCATACAGGTGTATCTTATTCCTGCTCCGCCTGCCTTCAGCGAGGCGGCGTATCTTATGTCCGTAATCTTGTCAATCGGGTACTTCCTGTCCTCGTCCCAGTAAATATATTCGGGCAGTAAGTTTCCGTCGCAATCAAAGGTTGCATTTACCTTAATGTATTTTTTCATCACCAAACACCTCTTATAAATAGCCTACAGGATGAATAACGTGGTCGTCTTTGGGGTTGAAAGAAGAAAGTCCTTTGTCGTTGAGCAGTACGGCAGGGCGCACAATGTAGTTGCCGAATCTTTTTTTCAGCACGTCGAGCGTTTTGTCGAGCTTTTCATTCTGCATAAGCCTTTCCTCGTCCTGCAAAAAGCTTATCTGATGCGGAACATTGTCGTGCACAAAGTCGGTCACCGAAACGCCTATGCTCCGCAAAGGTCTTTGCATTTTATAGCTTCTCTTGAAAAGCGAAAATGCGCTTTGCGTAATATCTTTTGTAAGGCAGGTGTAGCTTTCAAGCGTGCACTGACGTGTAAAGCTGTTAAGCTCGTTGTCACGTATACTTATCCCGACAGTTTTAGCCATAAATCCCTGCTCACGCATACGCCTGCAAACGCTGTCGCACAGCACGTACATAACCACCTTTACGTCGTCAAAGGTTTTCATATCCCTCGGAGTAGTCGTTGAGTTGCCTATAGACTTGACCTCGGTGTTCTCGTCTATATGCGCAACAGGGGAGGAATCAAAGCCGTTTGCAAAGCCGTAAATCAAATCGCCCCATTTTCCGAGCAGCTTTCTTAAAATATCGGGAGATGTGTTTGCAATATCACCAATGGTGTATATGCCGATTCGGTTCAGCTTATTTTTTGTAGCTCTGCCAACGTAGAGCAAATCGCCTGCCGGAGAATTCCACACAATATCCTTGTAATTTTCCCTTGTAATGCAGGTCACTGCGTCGGGCTTTTTGTAGTCGCTCCCGAATTTTGCAAAAATCTTGTTAAAGCTCACGCCTATGCTGACGGTAATTCCAAGCTCCTCTTTGATTCTGTTTTTGATTTCAAGCGCCGTTTTATATCCGTCATTGTCAATGCTGTTTGTAAGGTCGAGCCACGCTTCGTCAAGACCGAAGTTTTCTATTCTGTCGGTATAGTCGCTGTAAATCCGCCTTGCCATTCTTGAAAATCGCTTGTAAAGCTCAAAGTGGGGCGGAAGCGTGACAAGCTCGGGACATTTCTGCTTTGCCTGCCATATAGCTTCTCCTGTTTTGACGTTGTATTTTTTTGCAATTTCATTTTTGGCAAGTATAATTCCGTGCCTGTTTTCAGCGTCTCCGCTTACCGCAACAGGCTTATCCCTTAACTGAGGATTATGCAGACATTCAACGCTTGCATAAAAGCCGTTGCAGTCGCTGTGAAGAATAACTCTGTCTTTTTTATATTTATTTCTGTCAACCGTATTTAAAATATCCATAAAATCATCTCGAACAAATGTTTTATTATATTATAGAACATCTGTTCTAATATGTCAACAGGTAAAATATAAAATTTCAGTATTAAATGTTATCCCGTATATTGATTACATAAATGTAATTCCCATTTACAAAAACAAGATATTGTGTTAAAATCTATAATGTTAAATTATGTGAAAAAATAAACGGAGGTATCACTATGGAAGCTTACAAAAAGGAATTTATTGAATTTATGGTAGACTGTCAGGTCCTTAAATTCGGAGATTTCGTAACAAAAAGCGGCAGAAAGACACCGTTCTTTGTAAATACGGGATTCTACAGAACAGGTGCACAGTTAAGAAGACTCGGTCAGTACTACGCCGAGGCAATCAACAGCAAATTCGGTCTTGACTTTGACGTGCTTTTCGGACCTGCCTACAAGGGCATTCCGCTTTCCGTAGCCGCAACAATCGCAATCAGCGAAAAATACGGCAAGGACATCCGTTACTGCTCAAACAGAAAAGAAGTCAAGGATCACGGTGACAAGGGAATCCTGCTCGGCAGTCCCATAAACGACGGCGACAAGGTTGTTATAATTGAGGACGTTACAACAGCAGGCACTTCAATTGAAGAAACACTTCCGATTATCAAGGCACAGGGTGACGTTAACCCAATCGGTCTTGTAGTTTCCGTTGACAGAATGGAAAGAGGTCAGGGAGAAAAGAGCGCACTTTCCGAAATTGAAGAAAAATACGGCTTAAAAACTACCGCAATCGTAACAATGGCAGAGGTAGTAGAGAACCTTTACAACAAGGAGTATAAGGGCAAGGTTGTAATTGACGACAAGCTCAAGGCATCAATTGACGCATATTACGAGCAGTACGGAGTAAAGGAATAAACAGCTATAGAGGTTTGTTATGGCTTCATCAAACGGCAACGAGCATACGGGACACCGTAAGCGATTAAAGAAAAAGTTCATAGATAACGGACTTGATGTTTTTGAGCCTCATCAGGCGCTTGAACTGTACCTTTTCTACGCAATTCCGAGAAAGGACACAAATCCGCTTGCGCACAGACTTCTTGATAAATACCGCACAATAAGCGCAGTCTGCGACGCTCCGATTGACGAGCTTGAAAGCGAGTTCGGCTTGTCGGAGTCGGCGGCGGTTCTTCTCAAGCTTCTTCCGCAGATGTCAAGACTGTATAATGAGTCAAAAATGTCCTATGATAAACCTATCGACCTTGAAACAGTAGGCGATATGTTTGCCGCAAAATTTATCGGCAGAACGAGCGAAGAAACCGCATTGATGCTCGGAGATGCAAAGGGCAAGATGATTTTCTTTGACATTATTGCAAAGGGCTCGCTTACCGCAACCGAAATGCCTGTAAGGAAGATTGTTGACCTTGCTCTGCGCAAGAATGCAAAAACTGCGTTTTTAGGTCACAACCACCCCAGCGGAACAGCCTTGCCTTCGCCCGGCGACCTTGAAGCAACCGAGCTTTTAAAGGATACGCTTGACGCAATAGGCGTTAACCTTGTTGACCATTTCATTGTGACGAGCGAGGACTACGTTTCTCTGCGTGAAAGCGGAATGGCAGGCAAAATTTTCTATTACGATATATAAAAATTTCTATTGATTTGACAGCTTATGGAATTTAAGATTCATTCAAAATACAAGCCTACGGGCGATCAACCACAGACAATTGAAAAGCTTGTTGAAAGCATAAACGCAGGCAACAAGGAACAGACTCTGCTCGGTGTAACAGGCTCGGGCAAGACGTTTACAATGGCAAACGTAATTGAGCGTGTACAGAGGCCAACGCTTGTGCTCGCCCACAACAAAACTCTTGCGGCACAGCTTTGCAGTGAGTTCAAGGAATTTTTCCCCGACAACGCCGTTGAATATTTTGTGTCCTACTACGATTACTATCAGCCCGAGGCATACGTTGCCCAGACCGATACCTACATTGAAAAGGACAGCTCAATCAACGACGAAATTGACAAGCTCCGCCACAGCGCAACGCTTGCGCTTTCCGAGCGCAAAGACGTAATTATAGTTGCGTCCGTTTCGTGCATCTACAGCTTGGGTAACCCTATTGATTATCGCAATATGGTAATCTCACTTCGTCCCGGAATGGAAAAAAGCCGTGACGATTTGGTAAAAAAGCTTGTTGAGCTACAGTATGAGCGCAACGACGTTAATTTCATACGCAATAAGTTCAGAGTCAGGGGAGATGTAGTTGAAATTTTCCCTGCCGCATCAAACGATTCCGTAATCCGTGTTGAATTTTTCGGCGATGAAATTGACAGAATTTCCGAGATAAATCCGCTTACGGGCGAGCTGAAGGCGATTCTGCGACACGCCGCAATTTACCCTGCGTCGCACTACATTGTTTCAAAGGACAAAATGCAGGTTGCTCTTGCGGAAATCGAGCGTGAATTGCAGGAAAGGCTTGAATATTTCAGAGAAAACGGCAAGCTCCTCGAAGCGCAGAGAATTGAACAGCGCACGCATTACGATATGGAAATGCTTCAGGAAATCGGATTCTGTACCGGAATCGAGAACTACTCAAGAATTTTGTCGGGCAGACCGCCCGGCTCTTCACCGTACACTTTACTTGATTACTTCCCGAAGGATTTTCTGCTGTTTGTTGATGAGTCGCACGTTACCTTGCCGCAGGTAAGGGGAATGTACGCAGGCGACAGAGCAAGAAAGCAGAGCCTTGTAGATTTTGGCTTCAGACTGCCGTCTGCATTTGACAACAGACCGCTGAATTTTGACGAATTTTACGACAGAATAAATCAGGTTGTGTTTGTCAGCGCAACGCCCGGCGACCTTGAAATGGAAAAGTCAGAGATAGTTGCAGAGCAGATTATCCGTCCTACGGGACTTCTCGACCCCGAAATTTCGGTAAGGCCGACAGAAGGACAGCTTGACGACCTCGTTTCGGAAATCAACATCAGAACAGCAAAAAAACAGCGTACGCTTGTTACAACGCTGACGAAGAAAATGGCTGAGGATTTGACGGCTTACCTTGAAACAATGGGAATAAAGGTGCGCTATATGCACCACGATATAGACACAGTTGAACGAATGGAGATTGTGCGTGATTTGCGCCTCGGCGAGTTTGACGTGCTTGTAGGAATCAATCTTTTAAGAGAAGGACTTGACATTCCCGAGGTTTCGCTCGTTGCAGTGCTCGACGCCGACAAAGAGGGATTCTTAAGAAGCACACGTTCATTAATTCAGATTACGGGACGTGCCGCACGAAACAGCGACGGTATGGTAATAATGTATGCCGACAGCGTTACAGAGTCAATGCGTGTTGCGATTGAAGAAACACAGCGCCGCCGTGAAATTCAGCAGAAGTACAACGAGGAGCACGGCATAATTCCAAAAACAATTGTCAAAAAGGTAAGCGAAATTCTTGAAATTTCCACCCACGACGACAGCGAATTCAAGAGCACAAAGAAGCTATCAAAGGCGCAGAAGCAACAGCTTATCGAAAGCCTGACAAAGGAAATGAAGGCAGCGGCAAAGCTGCTTGAATTTGAACACGCCGCATATCTGCGTGATAAAATCAAAAAGCTCCGTGGAGAAAAATAAAATTTTACTTCTTAATTATACTGAATAAATGCATATAGCTTTTCTGTTACACTGTAGTGAACAACCCCTGTGTTGTTCCTGTTTGTCTAGAGATGAAAGTTGAAAAGATAAAATAGTGTAGGGAACGGTCTTGAACGTTCCGCAGGATTAAAGCTGAATTCACACACGAATAAAGATAAAGGAAGAGTGAAATGGCAAGGAAGAAAACCAACGAATACGATAATACCAGCATAACAACCCTCAAAGGCGCCGACCGTGTCCGCAAAAGACCTGCGGTAATTTTCGGCTCTGACGGCATTGACGGTTGTCAGCACTCGGTATTTGAAATTCTTTCAAACTCCATTGACGAGGCGAGAGAGGGCTACGGCAAGCAGATTTCCGTAACCCGCTTTTCCGACGGCTCAATCGAGGTTGAGGACCACGGTAGAGGAATCCCTGTTGACTACAACGAAAACGAGCAGAAATACAACTGGGAGCTTGTGTTCTGCGAAATGTACGCAGGCGGCAAATACAACAACAACGAGGGCGAAAGCTACGAGTTTTCACTCGGTATGAACGGCTTGGGACTTTGTTCAACTCAGTACGCTTCCGAATATATGGATGTTGATATCCGCCGTGACGGCTACCGTTACACTCTCCATTTTGAAAAGGGCGAGAACGTAGGCGGACTCAAAAAAGAGCCGTACAGCAAAAAGGATACGGGTACAAAAATCCATTGGAAACCCGACCTTGAGGTTTTCACAGATATTGACATTCAGCCCGACTATTTTCTTGACATAATGAAACGTCAGGCGATTGTAAATGCAGGCGTGGAGTTTATTTTCAAAAATCAGAACGGACGTTCATTTGACACTACTTCCTTTAACTATATAAACGGCGTAGTTGACCACGTTGCCGAGGTAATCGGCGAGGACGGGCTGACTACCGTTCAGCACTGGGAAACCGAGTGCAAAACACGTGACCGTGACGATAAACCCGAATACAAGTGCAAAATGGACATAGCCGTTGCATTTTCAAACAAAGTAAGCCTTACCGAATACTACCACAATTCAAGCTGGCTTGAACACGGCGGCGCACCCGATAAAGCGGTGCGAAACGCATTTGTCTATCAGATTGACAGCTACTTAAAGCAGAATAACAAATACAACAAAACAGAAAGCAAAATCAAGTTTGACGACGTAGAGGATTGCCTTGTGTGCGTCATTTCATCGTTTTCAAGCGTTTCCTCTTACGAAAATCAGACCAAAAAAGCAGTAACCAACAAGGGTATTCAGGACGCAATGACTGCATTCCTGCGACAGAGCTTAGAGGTATATTTCATTGAAAATCCGCTTGAAGCCGAGAAGATTGCAGAACAGGTGCTTGTAAACAAGCGCAGTCGAGAAAATGCCGAGAAAACCCGACTCAACATAAAGAAAAAGCTTTCGGGCAATCTCGACATTACTAACCGAGTTGCAAAATTTGTCGATTGCCGAAGCAAGGACGTTGAACAGCGTGAGCTGTTTATAGTGGAGGGTGACTCTGCTCTCGGTGCCTGCAAGCAGGCAAGAGACCCCGATTTTCAGGCTATAATGCCAATCAGAGGTAAAATTCTCAATTGTCTTAAAGCCGACTATGATAAAATTTTCAAAAGCGAAATCATAACCGATTTGCTCAAGGTTCTCGGTTGCGGCGTTGAAGTAAAATCAAAGGCTAACAAAAATCTTTCAAGCTTTGATATGGACGCCCTGCGCTGGAATAAGGTGATTCTATGTACCGATGCCGACGTTGACGGCTTTCAGATTCGTACATTATTGCTTACAATGCTTTACCGACTTACTCCTACTCTTATTGAGCAGGGCAAGGTGTTCATTGCTGAATCTCCGCTTTATGAAATCACTTCAAAAAATGACGTTTACTTTGCGTATGACGAAATTGAAAAGGATAAGTTTATCGAGCAAATCGGCAACGAAAAGTTTACAATTCAGCGTAGCAAAGGTCTGGGTGAAAACGAACCCGATATGATGAACTTAACTACAATGAATCCCAAAACACGCCGTCTTATCAAGGTAATGCCCGATGATGCGGCGCAGACGGCTGAAATTTTTGATATTCTGCTCGGTGATAATCTTCAGGGCAGAAAGGAATACATTGTAAAGCACG
>JBJEOX010000300.1:0-1712 GCA_051880935.1 Ruminococcus sp. | reverse complement strand
AAATATCTGCGATTATGACGGCAATATTGACGTTGAAGCTTCTCTACAGAATAACCTTGACTGGATAGTAGCTTCAATGCACACAATTACGCTTGACGGCAAGGCAACGGTTGAAAAATGCACCAACGCTTATTTGAAATTAGCAGAGAATCCGAATGTTAATGTAATCGGTCACAGCGGTTCGGAGTACTTTAAATACGATTATGACAAAGTTATTCCTGTTTTTGCAAAGAACGGCAGGCTTGTTGAAATTAACGATTCTGCATTCAGATATAACAGAGATTATGTCGGTAACTGCGTAACTATTGCTAAGCTCTGCAAAAAGTACGGCGCAAGAATCTGCGTTGATACTGACGCTCATTTTACAAATACTCTCGGCAGAGCCAACAAAACGCTTGAAATGCTTGAGGACATTGATTTCCCCGAAAAGCTTATTGTAAACACAAGCGTTGAAAACTTAAAAGCATATTTTGATGAGAAGAATATTTCATACTGATATAGAATAAAGGGGTATTTTATGAATAAAAGCGAAATCATTTTTAATCTTGCTGAAATTCTGGGTTGTGAGGCAAGACAAAATGAGCCTATGAGCAAGCACACATCATTTAAAATCGGCGGAAATGCCGACGCTTACATAAAAGTAAACAATCTGAGCAAGCTCAGCACCATTTTAAAAGAATGTCAGGACTCAAATGTTGACTATATGATTCTCGGCAACGGAAGCAATCTGCTTGTAAGTGATGAGGGCATCAGAGGTGCCGTAATCCGTCTTGACGGCGATTTTCGCAAAATCACGCTTGTTGATGATACAACTATTTTCTGCGGAGCAGGTGCAACTCTCGCTTATCTTTGTAAATTTGCGCTCAACTGCGGCTTGTCGGGACTTGAATTTGCGTGGGGGATTCCGGGAACTGTCGGCGGCGCAGTATTTATGAATGCAGGCGCATATGACGGTGAGATGAAAGACGTTGTACATAGTGTTTCTCATATTTCACCGAGCGGCGAAATCGGAAGAATCGAAAAGGACAATTTGAAATTTGGTTACAGAACAAGCGTTTACCGCAACAATAATATGATAATTACAGGAGTTACCCTTAAACTGAAAAAGGGCAATCCCGATGAAATAAGAGCAAAAATGGACGATTATATGTCACGCCGCAGTACAAAACAGCCGCTTGAATATCCAAGTGCAGGCAGTGTGTTCAAACGCCCCGAGGGTAACTTTGCAGGCTCACTGATTGAACAGTGCGGCTTAAAGGGAAAGCTTTGCGGAGGCGCTCAGGTTTCCGAAAAGCACGCAGGCTTTATAATCAATAAGTCAAATGCAACAGCAAAAGATGTCAGAGATTTAATCAGTGAGATTCAGAAAACTGTTTCGGACAAAACGGGTTATAATCTTGAATGTGAGCTGGTTATACTTTAATTTTGGTGATTTTATGGAATTTGTAATAATTACGGGAATGTCGGGAGCAGGCAAAACAAGCGCACTCCACGTCCTTGAAGATATCGGATATTATTGCGTTGATAATATCCCTGCATCATTGCTTTCAACACTCTATACCTTGTGCCTTAATTCAAAGGACAATATGATGAAGCGTGTGGCAGTAGTAGTTGACGTAAGAGGCAACGAAAACTTTGAAGATATGTATTCAGAGCTGGAAATATTCAAGAAAAAGTACAAAAGCGTAAGCATACTTTTCTTTGATGCAAAG
>JBJEOX010000299.1:0-8399 GCA_051880935.1 Ruminococcus sp. | reverse complement strand
GTATGTTGAGATTGCAAAGGACTACGAAAATTCGGGTGCATCGGCAATTTCCGTTCTGACCGAACCGCAGTGGTTTAAGGGCGAAAACGCATATCTCGAAGAAATTTCAAAAAACGTTTCAATCCCTCTGCTTCGCAAGGACTTCACGGTCTGCGAATATCAGATTTATGAGGCAAAGCTAATCGGTGCGTCGGCGGTACTTCTAATCTGTTCACTGCTCGACACAGACACAATCAGAGCGTGGATAAAGCTTTGCGACTCCCTCGGACTTTCGGCACTCGTTGAGACACACACCGAGGACGAGGTAAAGTCGGCAGTCAGCGCAGGCGCAAGGATAATCGGCGTAAACAACCGCAATTTAAGGGATTTTACGGTTGACATCACAAATTCAATCCGATTGAGAAACCTTGTGCCGAGCGAAATTCTGTTCGTTGCCGAAAGCGGAATCAAGACAAGGGCAGACGTTGCCGAGCTTGAAAATGCAGGCGTAAACGGCGTTTTAATCGGTGAAACGCTGATGAGGAGCAGGGACAAGGCAAAGGAAATTGCAATATTAAAGGGTGAAAAATATGAGTGAATTCATAACTCCTCCCGACCACGTAAATTTCAAGGCGAAAAAGCTGTTCGGTAATTCGGGAGAAATAATCGACGGTGCCGTTGCGTATATCGGACTTGACGGCGGCGGTCCGCAAACTCCGCACACTCACGAGCACAACCACCTTTTTATCGTGACCGAGGGCGAGGCTGAAGTCCGTTTCCCCGACAAAACTGTCACGATTAAAAAAGACGAATCGTATCCGGTGCAGGGCACTATCCCCCACAGCGTATGGAGTAAATCGGAAAAAACGGTAATGATTGGAATATCAGTGAAATAAAGGAGCATATAAAATGTCAAAGGGTAAGTTTGGCGTTCACGGCGGACAGTTCGTTCCCGAAACGCTGATGAATGCGATAAATGAATTTGAGGAGGCGTACAACCGCTACAAGGACGACCCCGAATTTGTGTCGGAGCTTGATTTTCTTATGCGTGAGTACGCAGGCAGACCGTCACGTCTTTACTACGCAGAGAAGATGACAAAGGATTTGGGCGGTGCAAAAATCTACTTAAAGCGTGAGGACTTGAACCACACTGGCTCGCACAAGCTCAACAACTGCCTCGGTCAGTGTCTGCTTGCAAAGAAAATGGGCAAGACACGTGTAATCGCCGAAACAGGCGCAGGTCAGCACGGCGTTGCAACCGCAACGGTTGCGACTCTGCTCGGCCTTGAATGTGAAATCTTTATGGGCAAGGAGGACACAATCCGTCAGGCTCTCAACGTCTACAGAATGAAGCTCCTCGGCGCAAAGGTAAACGCCGTTGAAACAGGCACAATGACCTTAAAGGACGCCGTAAACGAGGCAATGCGTGAGTGGACAAACCGTGTTTCCGACACCCACTACGTTCTCGGCTCGGTAATGGGACCTCACCCGTTCCCGACCGTCGTAAGGGATTTCCAGAGCGTTATCGGCAAAGAAATTAAGGCGCAGTTACTTGAAAAAGAAGGAAAGCTCCCCGATGTTGTAATGGCTTGCGTAGGCGGCGGAAGCAATGCAATGGGCGCATTTTATGAATTTATCAAGGACGAAAGCGTTGCTCTTATCGGCTGTGAGGCCGCAGGACTCGGCGTTGACAATCCCAAGAACGCCGCAACAATGGCAAACGGCACTCTCGGAATTTTTCACGGAATGAAGTCGTACTTCTGTCAGGACGAGTATGGTCAGATTGCTCCCGTTTACTCGATTTCGGCAGGTCTTGACTATCCCGGAATCGGTCCCGAACACGCAAACCTCTCCGATACAGGCAGAGCACAGTACGTTCCCGTAACCGACGAGGAGGCTGTTTGTGCGTTCGAGTACCTTTCAAAAACAGAGGGCATTATTCCTGCAATTGAAAGTGCACACGCAGTTGCGCACTGCATCAAGCTTGCGCCGACTATGGATAAGGACAAAATAATCGTTGTCAACCTCTCGGGCAGAGGTGACAAGGACGTTGCGGCTATCGCACGTTACAGAGGGGAGAATCTTTATGAGTGATATAAAAGCGGCTTTTGAAAACGGCAAGGCGTTCATTCCGTTTGTTACGGCAGGCGACCCCGACCTTGAAACAACAGAAAAGCTTTTGATTGAGATGAGCAAAAACGGAGCTGACATCATTGAAATCGGCATACCGTTTTCCGACCCGATTGCCGAGGGCGTTGTAATTCAGGAGGCTGACTTACGTGCGCTTGCATCGGGCACAACAACCGACAAAATCTTTGAAATGGTAAAGCGTGTGCGCTCTGAAATCAAGTGTGCGCTTGCGGTTATGACCTATATGAACCCAATTTTCGTTTACGGTACCGACAAATTTATGCAAAGGTGCAGTGAGTGCGGAATTTCGGCGGTAATCGTTCCCGACACACCGTTTGAAGAAAAGCAGGAGCTTGCGCCCTACTGCGACAAGCACGGCGTTGAGCTTGTTTCGCTGATTGCGCCGACCTCGCACGACAGAATCAGGATGATTGCAAAAGAGGCTCAGGGCTTTGTTTACTGCGTTTCGTCAATGGGCGTTACGGGCGTGAGAAGTGAAATCACAACCGACATCGGCGAAATGGTGCGCCTTGTAAAGTCAGTAAGCGACACACCCTGCGCAGTCGGATTCGGCATTTCAACTCCCGAACAGGCAAAGAAAATGTCAGAAAGTGCCGACGGCGTAATCGTCGGCTCGGCAATAGTAAAAATCGTCGCAAAGTACGGCAAGGACTGCATAAAGCCCGTCTGCGACTATGTTAAAAGTATGAAGGAAGCGATTTCGTGAGCACCATCGAACAGCTCCAAAATGTGATTGACAACAGCAAAAGAATTGTGTTTTTCGGCGGCGCAGGCGTTTCAACCGAAAGCGGAATACCCGACTTCCGCAGTGTTGACGGCTTGTACAATCAGAAGTACGATTATCCGCCCGAACAGATTTTAAGCCACACCTTCTTTATGCACAAAACAGAGGAATTCTACAGATTCTACCGTGACAAAATGCTCTGCCTTGACAAAAAGCCGAACAAGGCGCATTTAAAGCTTGCGGAGCTTGAAAAAGCAGGAAAGCTGACGGCAGTTGTCACGCAGAACATTGACGGACTTCATCAGGCGGCAGGAAGCAAAAAGGTGTATGAACTGCACGGAAGCGTTCTTCGCAACTACTGTATGAAGTGCGGAAAATTCCATTCTGCCGAGTATATAAGGAACAGCAACGGCGTTCCGAAATGCGAATGCGGCGGAGTTATCAAGCCTGACGTTGTGCTCTACGAAGAAGGACTTGACGACAGCACCGTAACAGGTGCGCTGAGTGCAATTCAGTCTGCTGACACGCTGATAATCGCAGGCACAAGCCTTACGGTTTACCCTGCGGCAGGGTTTATCAGCTATTTCAAGGGTAACAACATTGTGCTTATCAATCGTGACGAAACTCCGTTTGACAGCAAAGCTGACCTCGTTTTCCACGAAAAGGTGGGAGAATTGCTGGATAAAATAAAACTATAATTCATAGAAGTCTGTGGGCTATGATGGTGTCGCTCACTACAAGATAAAAACACCAACCGATTTTAGTTTCGGTTGGTGTTTTTCATACTATTGACGCTTTGTAGTCTTCGCCCCAGTTGCCCATAGCTTCAAGAATAGGTTTAAGGCTCTGCCCTAACTCGGTAAGAGAATATTCCACCCTCGGCGGTACTTCGGCGTAAACCTTGCGGTTGATAAGTCCGCTTTGCTCCATATCTCTCAGTTGTGCAGTCAGCACCTTTTGAGATACACTGCCGATTGACTTCTTAAGCTCGCCGAATCGTTTTGTTCCCGGCATTAAGTCACGCAAAATCAGCACCTTCCACTTGTTGCCGATAAGCATTAAGGTTGTTTCAACAGGACAAGCAGGCAGTTCCTTTATTGCTTTTAGTTCGCTCATTATAAAGCTCCTTCTAATAGTTTCCAAAAGTATCTAACAGTATTATTATACCATACTGCCAATTAATAAGTCAATGCTACAAACATAAGACTATTTTTTTAAAAATAAAAAATTATTTACTGCATACAAAAAGTCAAAAAGTCCCGTAAATACGCAATTGTAACCTTTTGGTAACTGCCTTTTAGTTTCACTTTGGTAACTATACTACAAAAAAGTGCTTACTTTACATATGAAACTAACGTGATTATAATTTAGACAAAGCTTACGGAAACGGCCGTCCCTACGCTCACAAACCACTCAAAATAACCGAATGAATTTACGGAGGATTATTATGAATAAAAATACTTTTACTACAGTTAAGCTTGAAAAGGGCGAAATGACCATTTATGATTTTAGCAACATTAAATTGCACGCATACAAGACGAACGATTTTATTGACGATGAAGTGTTCATCATTGAAAAGAACGGCAAGGCAGTTATTATTGAATCTCCCTGCTTCTTTGACAACAACAATGAGCTTGAACAGTATCTCAACGATGTTGAGGTTGAGGGTATGCTTATAGCCTACCACGGTGCAGGCGGAACTTTCCTGCCTAACGTACCGAAGTATGCTACACAAAATGCTGTTGAATATTCCGAAAACGGCGGCGGCAAGAATCTGATTAACAATTTTACGGGAGCATTTGGTGAAATCTTTGACAACGCAGTCCACAAGATAACCGACGTAATCGGTGAGGGCAAGGTGACAATCGCAAATATTGATTTTGTCATCAGACAGACACCCGAAGCGTTTGATATTGAAATTCCCGAGATTAACGCTGTTTACACACATATGCTCGGTCACGACTGCCACTCAATCGTTGCAGGAACGGCTCACGCTGATGCGATTATCACTCAGTTAAAAGAATATATTGATAAAGGCTATGACTTGATTCTGACCTCGCACTACACGCCTGAGGATTTGAAAGACGCAGAAACAAAAATTGCCTATATTGAAAATCTGAAAAACATTGCCGAAAAATGCAGTAATGCAGAAGAATTCAAGTTTGAAGTACAGAAGCAGTATCCTGCATACAGCGGAGAAAATTATCTTGATATGACATCAGGATTTTTCTTTGCTTGATTTTAAATCAAAAGCACCAACCGAAGCAAAATCGGTTGGTGTTTGTTCTTTTCTGCTATATTCAAACATCTATATCGGGGATAATTTCAAGACTGCGTTTTAAAATGCCCTGCATATATGCAATTGCAGTGCCGTAGTTTGTGAACGGGACTTTGCTGTCCTCGGCAAATTTTCTGCGGTACTGCACTTCACGCTCGTTGAGCATACAGCCGCCGCAATGGATTACAAGGCTGTATGGGCTTAAATCGTCGGGAAAGCCTTTGCCCGACGAGGTTTCAAACACAAGCTCTTTGCCTGTGTAATTTTTGAGCCACCTCGGGAGCTTTACCGTACCGATGTCGTCGCACTGGCGGTGGTGGGTACAGCCCTCGGAAATCAGGATTTTATCGCCGTCTTTGAGCCTGTCAATTGCCGCCGCTCCCTCAACTGCCGATTTAAGAAAACCTTTGTACCTTGCCATAAGAATTGAAAACGAGGTCAGGTAAATGTCCTTTGGCACGTCTTTTGAAACGCTCTCAAAAGCCTGACTGTCGGTTATGACGAGCTTCGGTTTTTTGCCGAGGCTTTCAAGCGTTGACTTAAGCTCTGTGTCACGCACAACGATTGCCGTTGCGCCCGATTCAAGCACGTCACGAATCGTCTGCTGTTGGGGAAGTATAAGTCTGCCCTTTGGTGCAGCTGAGTCAATCGGCACGACAAGCACGGCAAAATCCCCCTCGTCTAAAAGGTCGCCGCAGATTTTCATTTTCGTATCGTCGGTCTTGGTGAGGTGAGCGATTTTCTCCTTTAACAAGCCGATATTTGTTTTGTCGAGTGCGCTGACTGCCACGCCGTCGGGACAGTCGGTATGCTCGGAAATATCGCTCTTGTTGTAGGCGACTATGTAAGGGATTTTCTTTTCATTGAAAATCTCAATCAGCTCGTTGTCTGCGCCCGTCTTGCCGACAGTGCCGTCAACGACAAGCACAGCTACGTCAACACGGTTAAGCACCTGCTTTGTGCGCTTTACACGCATTTCGCCGAGTGCGCCCTCGTCGTCAAATCCGGGGGTGTCGATAATCACAACAGGACCCAGCGGCAAAAGCTCCATTGCTTTTGTTACAGGGTCTGTGGTAGTTCCCTTTATGTCGGACACAACGGAAATCTGCTGGTTTGTTACGGCGTTTACTACGCTTGACTTGCCTGCGTTGCGCCTGCCGAAAAATCCGATATGTATGCGTTCCGACTGCGGAGTGTCGTTAAGTCCCATTATAATTCCTCCCTCAGAATCTGAAATCTCTCTTATTGTTGTTTGCAATGTCGGCGATATGCTCGGTTGCGATTTTTCTCACCTTTTCGTTCGGAATTTTTAAAAGTTCCTTTTCAATGAGCCTTTCGCCTATTTCCTTTGTTTCTTCGCTTGCGTAGTCCATAAGGTACTCCTCAAGCGTCATAAGTGCGTTGGGATGACAGCAGTTCTGAATCTGACCGTTCTTGCAAAGCGACATAAAGCGGTCGCCCGTTCTGCCCTCTCGGTAGCAGGCGGTGCAGAACGACGGAATGTAGCCAAGCTCCATAAGCCACCTTACAACCTCGTCAAGACTCCTTTGGTCGCTCACGTCAAACTGCGCCGAGTTTTCGTCCTCATCCTCAGGCTCAACGTAGCCGCCTACACTTGTGCGTGACGCACCGCTGATTTGCGAAACACCGAGTCCGAGCACCTTTTCACGCACGCTCTGACTCTCTCTCGTCGAGATAATCATACCCGTATACGGTACGGCAATCCTGATGATTGCAACGATTTTTGCAAAGGTTTCGTCGTCGATTCCGTTGTCGAACACGTCGGGGTCAATATCGTCGGCACGTCTGATTCTCGGCACGCTTATGGTGTGAGGTCCAACGCCGTGCACTGCCTCAAGGTGCTCGGCGTGCATTAAAATTCCTGCAAGCTCGTAGCGGTAAAGCTCCAGTCCGAACAGAACGCCGATTCCTACGTCGTCGATTCCGCCCTCCATTGCTCTGTCCATAGCCTCGGTGTGGTAGGCGTAATTGTGCTTTGGTCCTGTTGGGTGAAGCACCTCGTAGCTTTCCTTGTTGTAGGTTTCCTGAAACAGAATGTACGTTCCGATTCCTGCCTCTTTCAGCTTGCGGTAATTGTCAACCGTCGTTGCGGCAATGTTGACATTCACTCGCCTGATTGCGCCGTTCTTGTGTTTTATCGAATAAATCGTTTTTATGCAGTCCAAGATGTACTCAATCGGGTTGTTGACAGGGTCCTCGCCTGCCTCAATTGCAAGGCGCTTGTGTCCCATATCCTGCAACGCAATGACCTCGTTTTTAACCTCCTCCTGCGTGAGCTTTTTGCGGCAGATGTGCTTGTTCTTTGCGTGGTAGGGGCAGTAAACACATCCGTTTACGCAGTAGTTTGAAAGGTAGAGCGGCGCAAACATTACGATTCTGTCACCGTAGAAGTCCTTTTTAATCTGCTTTGCAAGGGCGTAGATTTCGTCAAGCTTTTCTTTGTTTTCGCAGGCAAGAAGAATGCTTGCCTCCCTGTGGTCAAGTCCCTTTCTCAGTTTTGCTTTTTCAATTATTTTGTCGATAAGCTCAAGGTTGTCCTTGTTTTCGTCGGCGAATTTCAGGCTGTCCTTAATTTCCCCGTCATTGATAAATTCCTCGGCTTTAAGCGAGTGCTTGTCGTACTTTGGCATAATGTAATTTTTCCTTTCCAAGCTTTATTTGCATAACTTATAATATACTTTATAATTCCGAATTGAATTTACTCAGAATAGTCTCCTCTGTCGGTTACGATTTTATAGCCTATCGACTTCATACGGTTTGACAGGCATTTTATACACTCGGCGGCTTCGTCGCCTGTGCAGATTTTGTTGTCGTAGAGCGAATAATCTGCCCTGTGTTCGGTCGGCGAGAGGTTGGGCATCACTACGTTTGCGCCGTGCAGAACGCCCTTTTCCCTGCCCTGTCCGTCAGCTGTACCGAGAGCCGTTGTCGCAGGCAACAGCACCTTAGGTAACATAAGGCGCACAAGCGAAAGCAGTACGAGCGTCAGGCGCACACTGCCGCTTTTTTCATCTGCAAAAGGCGTGTCCTTGTGTGGGATGAACGGACCTATGCCGCACATCTGAGGGTTCAAGTCCTTTAAAAAGAGCAAATCCTCTGCAAGCGTTTCATATGTCTGATACGGCGAGCCAACCATAAAGCCTGCGCCCGTCTGATAGCCGATTTTTTTCAGCGTGTATAGGCAGTTTTTGCGGTTTGCAAGCGACATTTCGCTCGGGTGGAGCTTTTTGTAGTGTTCCTCGTTTG
>JBJEOX010000298.1:0-8434 GCA_051880935.1 Ruminococcus sp. | reverse complement strand
TTTTTACAAACTTAATTTTTCGATGTATTGTGATTTTTCTCTCTATGCGGTATAATATCATATATAATGAAACCGAAAGGATGAAAACTATGCTTAACGATTTTTATAAACAGTTCAAAAGCGGCACTGACATAAGAGGTGTTGCAAGCGAGGGCGTTGAAGGACAAAGCGTTAATCTCACTGACGAGGCTGTTGCCGATATGGCTGACGGCTTTGTCCTCTGGCTTTCAAAAAAGGTAAACAAGCCCTGCGACAGCCTTACAATATCCGTTGGACGTGACAGCAGAATTTCGGGTCCGCACATTATGGAGATTACCACAAAGCGTTTTAAAGCCTGCGGTGCAAAGGTGCTTTGCTGCGGTCTTGCCTCCACTCCGTCAATGTTTATGACTACGGTTGATTTGAATTGCGACGGTGCACTCCAGATTACCGCAAGCCACCACCCCTTTAACCGTAACGGTCTTAAATTTTTCACACGTGAGGGCGGTCTTGAAGGCTCTGACATTGAGGAAATTCTGACATACGCTCAGGAAAACGAGCATCCGCAGGAAAAAAACGGCGGAACAATCACCGACATTGACTATATGAGCGACTATGCGAAGGGACTTTGCGAAAAGATTAAAAAGGAAGTTAACGCAGAGGACTACGACTATCCGCTCAAGGGCTTTAAGATTGTTGTTGACGCAGGAAACGGCGCAGGCGGCTTTTACGCAGACAAGGTGCTTTCCGTACTCGGAGCAGACACCGAGGGCAGTCGTTACCTCAATCCCGACGGAATGTTCCCGAATCACGTTCCCAACCCCGAGGACGCAACGGCTATGGCGTCAATCTGCGAGGCTGTAAAGGAAAGCAAAGCTGATTTAGGTGTAATCTTCGACACTGACGTTGACCGAGGCGGAGCCGTTGACTCAAAAGGCAACGAGATAAACCGCAACAGGCTTGTAGCTGTTGCCGCTGCAATTGCGCTTGAGGGCAACGACGGAGGTACAGTTGTTACCGACTCAATCACTTCAAGCGGACTTAAGGAATTTATTGAAAACACTCTCGGCGGAAAGCACTACCGCTATCGCAGAGGATACAAGAACGTAATTGACAAGGCGCTTGAGCTTAACGCCCAAGGAATTAACTGTCCTCTTGCAATTGAAACCTCGGGACACGCCGCAATGCGTGAGAATTATTTTCTTGACGACGGCGCATATCTCTGCACAAAAATTATCATCAAAATGGCACAGCTGAGCAAAGAGGGCAAGGACCTTGACGAGCTGACCTCTGCGCTTAAAGAGCCTGTTGAAAGCAAGGAAATCAGATTTAAGATTACCGAGAAGGATTTCAGAGCCTGCGGCGAAAAGATTATAGCCGACCTCACCGAATATGCAGAAAATCAGGAAGGCTGGCAGGTTGCCGACGATAACCGTGAGGGAATCAGAGTTTCCTTCGGTAAAGACAACGGCGACGGCTGGTTTTTGCTCCGTCTTTCCGTTCACGACCCGATTATGCCGCTCAACATTGAAAGCGACAGCAAGGGCGGCGTTGATTTGATTTATAATCAGCTGTTTGAGTTTTTAAAAACTACAAATGGTTTAGCGTTATGAACAAACAAATAATTGACAGAAAAAATCACAGACTCAAGAATTACGATTACGGAACTTACGGATATTATTATGTTACTATCTGCACATATAATAAAGAAAAGCTTTTAGGTTCTGTTGTAGCGAGCGACGCCCCCGTCGCTCAAAATGATTTATATGAATGTCCTGTAACGGTTCAGCCAACTTTAATCGGAGAAAAGGTTATTGAATGTTGGGAAAATATTGAAAAACTAAATAAAAATGTAAAGCTTGATAAATTTGTTCTTATGCCTAATCATATTCATGGTATAATAAAACTGGAAAATACCGATGAAATAGTAACAGCAAAAAAGAAATTTAGTTTTGAAATAATTGAGGATAAAAATCATCGTTCATTACAAGGTATTATTAAGGATTTTAAATCTGTAACAACTCGATTTTACAAAAAGAATTTTAATACTAATCATTCATTATGGCAAAGTTCTTTTTATGATGAAGTAATTAGGAGTGAATCTCATTATAGAAGTATTGCGAATTATATTATCAATAACCCATTAAAATGGGATTTAGACAAATATTACTTATAAATTTTACCGTCATCTCTGTGAGCGACGGGGGCGTCGCTCGCTACAATTTAATTCAACACATTGAAAATAAATTAAGTTTTTACAATCCGAGATTCTTTTCTTTCGACTAAAAGGTGCTGTCTTCCCGAACTAACAGCGGTGGCACACCGCCTGCAACCCGTGGTTGCGGCGGTGAAAACTGAAATGTATAGCCAAAAACAGCGGTTGCGGGGTATAATTTGAGCAACAAATCAACGAGGAGGGCATATCAATGAACATTAAAACAGCCAACAGATTATTACAATACAGAAAGAAACACAACCTCAGTCAAGAGGAGCTTGCCGCTAAAATCGGCGTGAGCAGACAGGCAATTTCAAAGTGGGAGCGTGCAGAAGCATCTCCCGACACAGACAACCTTATTTTGCTAGCAGAAATTTACGGAGTTTCGCTTGACGAGCTTTTAAAGGGTGAAAATGCCAAAAAAACAGACAGCGAAAATAACGGGCAAAACAATTCCGAAACTGATTCAGACGAGGGATACCAATATAATTACAGCTATTCCTACGGTCCGAACGGAGAAACCGAAACTAAATATGAAAAGGTTGACAAGGTGTCCTTTAAAAACGGAATCCACGTTGACTCGAAGGACGGCGACCACGTGCATATCAACTTCAAGGACGGAGTACACGTTCAGGACAAAAACGGCGATAAGGTGCACGTAGGCTGGGACGGAATTCATGTTGAGGAAAACGGCAAACAGCGTGTTTATACCGACGAAAACGGCAATATTATGGTAGACGAAAAGCTTATGCATCGCCGCAAGAGCAAGAGCAAGTGGAATAAGTTTCCGTTTTTCATCTTCCCCTTACTTGCATTTGCTTGGTGGGGCACAAGCGGAGTATGCTTCGGCTGGGCGTTAAGCTGGATTTGCCTGCTTACCATTCCGCTTTACTACACGCTTGTTGACGCAATCTACGAGCGCAAGCCAAGTCACTTTGCATACCCCGTGCTTGCGGCAATCGCATACATACTCTTCGGTTATTTCAACGTGTGCGGCGGCTGGGCTGTAGGCTGGATTGTATTCCTGACAATCCCGATTTATTACTGGATTTGCAGCTTACTCGGTGACGATGACAACGACTGCGAATGTGACTAATGGTAATAACGATAACACAAAACCGCCTGTCGGACTATCACGACAGGCGGTTGTTTTTCTCGGCTAAGTTTATCACTTTCTTGCCCTTTTTCAAAGCTTTTTCTGCAAATTTTGAAGCACCTCCATAAGATTTATTAACATATGTTACTACGAAATCTGCTCTGTCAAGCATCCAATTATTTCTCCAAGAAACAGCATAACGTGGAAAAACATTCTCAATTCCAACTGGGATTACTGTAGGATAGCAGTAACAAAATTCAGAAAATTCTCTGTTAAGCGGGAAATATGCGAGAACAACATAATATTTTATATATGGATATTTATCAGACAACTTTTTAAGAACAGATATAACTTTCCGGTCAAAATCTCCCTGATTTCCTACATAAAACAAATCTACACCTTTAGCAATAAGGTCGATTATTGTTTCAGTTAAAACAACATCTATATCTTCACAACATTTTCTGTGACCAAAAAAGTACAAACTGACATATTTTTCTCCTTTTGACCAGTATAACGGTCAACATTCTACCTTATTATATCATAAACTATAAGCAGTTGCAACCGATATTGGTCAGAATATGAGGTAATCAAATGGAGCAGAAAATCAGGCGTGACCGCAATATGGGCGATAACCTACGAAGATTGCGAAATGAAAACGGGATTTCACAAGAAAAATTATGTGCCGAGCTTCAGCGCCGTGGCTGTGATATCGGAAGAAGTACCTATGCAAAATACGAAGCAGGAGAACTTAATATTCGTGCGAGCGTAATTATTGAGCTTCGCAAAATATATAGTTGCTCTTATGATGACTTTTTTGAAGGATTGGATATAAATAAGTAAACCGCCTGTCGGACTATCCTGACAGGCGGTTGTTTTTATATGGAAGTTTTGAATTTATCCTTCAATATATTCCAAATTATCGGTATCTAGCTGTGATGTGCGCATTGCAGGCTTGCAAAGCGGAATTTTCCTGCCGTTCTTTATGAACAGCGGAACTTCGTTGAGCGCAACCTCAATGTAGTGCGTTCCCTTTGTCATTTTTTCGGTAACAACCTTTGTTCCGCTGAGCTTTACAAACGTCATATCCTCTGGCAGATAAACATATCTTCCGCCGACGTTCTGCTCATAAACAGGGCAAATCATACATTCATCGCCGAGCATAAGCTGTGTTTCGCACTCACGTGCGATTTTGTCGTCGGGATAATCAAACGAAAGGGGCTTAAAAATCATATCGTTTTCTTCGCTTGCCTTGCGGAAGGTACTGTAAAGATACGGAATAAGGCGGTAACGCACCTCGATAATATCCTTGAACTCCTCACTGTTTTCAAAATTGTAGCACTCCTGATCTCTTGTGCCGAGTGCGGCGTGGTTGCGCATAAGCGGTGTGAAAACTCCGAGCGCAAGGAAACGCAGAACAAGGTCACGTGTTGCGTTCTCGTTAAAACCGCCCAAGTCTGCGCCGCAGTAGAGGAAACCGCACATATTTGCCGAGGGGAGCATTTTGAGATTGAGCAGGATATGCGACCACCACGAATGATTGTCGCCGAACCAGATTCCGCTTGAACGGTGAGCGCCGATGTATGACGCACGTGAGAACATAAGGATTTTTTCCTCGCCGAACTCCTTGGCAAAATACTCGCCAGCCGCCTTTGTCATATTTGCGCCGTAGATATTGTGTACTCTGTCGTGGCAGACCTGTTTGCCGTCAACTGTGTGGTAAATGCTTGAATAATCCTCTGCACTGTTTGAAAGTCCGAGGAAGGTGTCCTTTAAATTGAAGAACTTAGAAAGGTCGAGGTTTTCACCCTTGAGTGAAACAGCCTTGTCAAGAGCCTTTTCAAGTCCCTTTACCGAATAGAAAATTGCAGGCTCGTTCATATCGTTCCAGAAGCCGTCGATTCCTGCGTCGGTCAGCACCTTGTACTTTGAGCCGAACCATTCACGCACGTCCTTGCGGAGAAAATCGGGAAAGCCGACAATTCCCGGCCATACGCCGCCCTCAAAGTCGGTTCCGTCCTCGTTTTTGCAGAAATAGCCGTTATCTCTGCCCTCTTCATAAACGCTGTAGCCGTCCTCTTTTTTAACGCCTGCGTCAATAATCGGAATAAGGTGAATTCCCTGCTCACGCTTTTGGCTTACGTAGTCGGCAAAATCGGGGAATTTTTTGTCGTCAACCGTAAAGTCCTTGTAACTGTCCATATAATCAATGTCAAGATAAACGCAGTCAAGCGGAATTCCTGCCTTGTCATAGCCGTCAATCACGCTGTCAACCGTCTTTGCATCGGGATAGCTCCAGCGGCTCTGCTGATAACCGAATGCCCAGAACGGAGGAATGTAGCTTTTACCGATTGCGTTTCTGAATTCCTTTACAATCTCAATCGGCTTGCCGCCCTTGATATAATAGAAATCAAAGTCCGTTCCGTCAATTGTAATAACAGTTTTGTTTTTTGAGGTGTAGCCGATATCCCAGCGGATTCTTGCAGGAAAATCAATGAAAATTCCGAAATTATCACTGCCCGAGAGCATCAGGAAGTTGTGTGCCGCATACAAAGATGACTTCGTTTCGGTGTGAAACGGGTCGTCACTGCAAAAGCTTTCGTAAACCCAGCCACGCTTGTTGATTCCTCTCGGAGCCTCGCCGAGGCCGTAAACGATGTCGCTGTCGGTCATATCAAACTCAAGGACAAATTTTCCGTCCTCTTCCCTGCTTTTAAACGGGAAGCTGTCATTGTCCGATGTTTCAAATTTTCCGACAACAGCCTCGGTGCAAATCGGTGTGCCGAAGGTAAATTTTTTAATCATAGTACCGCTCCTTTTTCACGTTAAATCATACTTTTATTTTATACTTTTAAAAATAAAATTAGTATATATTTTTAGAGTATTTATGGTAATATTTTATTTTTCACTAAACAATATATTAAAATAAAGCCACAACCCAGTCATACAGCGGAACAAGCGCAATCGGCAGAAAAATTGCAGGTACCATATTCATAACCTTAAGCTTTGTAATTCCGAGAATATTAAGTGCCAGTCCGATAATTATAACGTAGCCTACGCAGTTCATTTCGTTTACGACCGCAGTCGTGAGCAACGGCTCAATCCACGTTGCAAGGAGCGTGATAAGTCCCTGATAAACAAGCACAAAGCCTGCCGAGAACAGCACGCCTACGCCGAGCGTGCTTGCAAAAATTATGCTTGAGCAAAAGTCCATTGCCGACTTTGTGAACAGCACCGAGCAATCGCCCTCAAGACCTGCCTGTAAAGAGCCGACAATCGTCATTGCCCCCACGCAGAACAGCAGACAGGACGACACAAAGCCCTGTGCTACGGTTGAATTTTTATCGCCCTTGCTTACCTTGCGCTCAATGAATTTTCCGACGTTATTTACACGCTTGTCCAAATCGACAAGCTCGCCGATTATTGTACCGACAATCATTGCAATTACCGCAATCAGCGTGTTTTCACCGCAAAGACAACCCGAAATTCCGATAAACGCCGTTATAAGACCGAGCGCCTTAAAAACCGAGTCGCCGACACGCTCGGGGATTCCCTTTTTGAACACAAGTCCGATTACTCCGCCCAGAAGCACTGTTCCGGTATTTACAAATGTTCCCACTAAACCGTACATTCTACCATTCCGTTCCTTATTTTTTCATTATAAAGTATATAACATTTCAAAAAAACATTCAACCGATTTACAAAATAATCTTATGACGGTTGAATTTATTATTACGGTATGATAAAATATATAGATAAGAAATGTTCAACTTTACTTTACGCTAATAAACCTTTGAAAGGGGTTAACGGATATGTGTGGTATTTGCGGATTTACAGGGCAGGTTGTTGACCGTGACGACGTCATCAGAAATATGACCGAGGTCATCACCCACAGAGGTCCCGACTCTGACGGATTTTTTACGGACGACTATATTTCTATGGGCTTCCGCCGTCTTTCAATCATCGACCTTGACGCAGGTCATCAGCCGATTTACAACGAGGATAAGTCGCTTGTTCTCACCTTTAACGGCGAAATCTACAACTACAAGGAACTGAGAAAGGTTCTTGTTCAGAAGGGACACAAGTTCTACACCGACACCGACAGCGAGGTGCTTGTTCACGGCTTTGAGGAGTGGCAGGAGGATTTACTGCCAAAGCTCAGGGGTATGTTCGGCTTTGCAATTTACAACACAAAGGACAAGTCTGTTTTTATCGCACGTGACTTTTTCGGAATCAAGCCGATGCACTATACACAAATCGGCGAGGATTTTGTTTACGCAAGTGAAATCAAGAGCATTCTTGAACACCCTAAATTTGTTAAGAGATTCAACACAAGGGCACTTGACACCTACCTTTCTTTCCAGTATGCGGTACCTCCCGAAACCTTCTTTGAGGACGTTTACTGCCTTATGCCCGGTCACTATCTATGGTACCGCAACGGCGAGGTTGAAACTACACGCTATTTTGAGCCACGCTTTAATCCCAATGAGGAAATGAGCGAGGAAGAAGCTGTAAACGAGATTGAAAAGGTGTTTGAAAACTCCGTAAACGCACATAAAATTGCAGACGTCGAGGTTGGCTGTTTCCTTTCAAGCGGCGTTGACTCAAGCTACGTTTCAACATATTTCGCTGACCAGAAAACCTTTACCGTCGGCTTTGACTTTGGTGAGAAGTACAACGAAATAAGCTGGGCAGAAAACCTGAGCAAAAAAATCGGCGTTGAGCACCATACTCACCTGATTTCAAGCGAGGAGTTCTGGGACGCTGTTCCGACAGTTCAGTACCATATGGATCAGCCTCTTGCCGACCCGTCGTGTATTGCGCTGTACTTTGTATCACGCCTTGCAAGCCAGTATGTAAAGGTTGTACTTTCGGGCGAGGGTGCCGACGAGCTTTTTGGCGGCTACACCTGCTACAACGACCCGAGAGTTTTCAAGATATATCAGACAATCGTTCCGCACTGCATAAGAAAGGCAATAAGAGCAGTCTGCCGCAAGCTTCCCGACATCAAGGGCAGAGATTACCTCATTCGTGCCTGCGACCCGCTTGAAGAACGATACATAGGCAATGCGTTTATGTACGACTACAAGCAGAAAAAGGATTTGCTAAAGGACCCCTCAATTGCAACACGTCCGCAGAACTACACA
>JBJEOX010000297.1:0-8436 GCA_051880935.1 Ruminococcus sp. | reverse complement strand
TGTGACTTTCAAGCTCGGCGGTTATGCTTTGCCGAGCGGTTTTGCTTTGTATCAGATTTGATACTCTGTCTAAAAATTTGTTTTCCATAACGTACCCTCAAAACCTCTGGAATATACATAGAATTTATATGCATAGATATTCTATGTATATAATAAAACATACTCCCTTGTTTGTCAACAGATTTTGAAGATTTTTTGTCCTTATCAAAAAAATCAGTGCAGTAAACACAAACAAAAATGTTTACTGCACTATTGCAAAACTTTATCAAAAGATAATCCGAATCAGGAAATAATATGGAGCGGTGATTAGCGTTATTATAAGTGATGACAAAAGCATTTGCTTTTTAGGCAAATCGGTTTTGAACAGCACCTTGAAATAACTAAATAGAAATGTTAAAACCATTGAAATAAGGATTTCGATTATAATAATTACTAAGGTTGCAAAATCGTAAGGCAACGGCGTACCTAAAAACGACGTCCAATAATCGGTATTCCCACAGCTTATCTTTGGTTTAAATATAAGTTGCAAAGTACATATTACATATGCGATGAAATCAGCCAGCAAGCCAAACAAAAATGCACGTGTGATTGTTTTGGAAAAAATCTCTTTATCCGTTTTCTTATAAATAACCGAAACTGTTTTAACAGCGATAAGGTTTAAAAACAGCTTTATAATTCTTTCAGCCAGTATCAGGAAGAAAACCCCAATTACTACAGCAAGCGTAATATCGGTCAAGATAAATCAACTGCCTTTGCTATAATTATATTATATATTATAATACAATTATAGCGCATTTGATTTTGTTTTGCAACAGGTTTGCGAAATAAGAGTGTTTTTTGCATAAACGATAATTTAGCAGAGTGTGGAGTTTGGAGTGTGTAAAGTGGAGTTAATGGTCGCTTCGCTCCGAAGTTATAATAGTGTGTGTTGTTTGGATAAGTTTGTTTGCCTTGGATTGATTGATATATCGGCAACGTTTCGGGACGTGTGGGAACCCGTCCCCTACGATTGTAATTCAAACGTTTCCTATATTGCCGTAGGGGAAGGCATCCTTGACGTCCCGAAACGTTACCCATACATCAACTTAAAATTCGGGCAACCGTATTATCCATACAATCCGATTTTTCCACTCGATTTGCCTGCGGCGGCTCGCCGCTAAATTATCGTTTAATTGCAAAAACCGCAGAAGCAAGCCTTGACAGCCTGCTCCTGCGGTTGTTTATTTTACTTCACGTTCTATTCTAAATAGTTGGTTTGTAATCAGTTTGCATCATCAAAGCTTGCGAGCTTTTCAAGATGAGCGTACTTCTGCTCTGCAACCTTTTCAGCCTGTGTGAAGAGCTCTTCTGCTCTTTCAGGGAATGAACGTGTCAGAGAGTTGTAACGAACTTCGCCCATAATGAAGTCACGGTAAGAAGCTGACGGAGCCTTGCTGTCGAGCATAAACGGATTCTTTCCTTCGTCAGCAAGACGAGGATCGAAACGGAAGATGTTCCAGTAGCCTGCCTCAACTGCCTTCTTCTCCTCGAGCTGTGCAATGCCCATACCGCCCTTGATACCGTGGTTGATGCAGGGAGCATAGCAGATGATGAGTGAAGGACCGTTGTAGCTTTCAGCCTCTACCATAGCCTTGAGCACCTGATTGTTGTCAGCACCCATAGCGCACTGTGCAACGTATACATAGCCGTAGCTCATTGCGATAGCTGCGAGGTCTTTCTTCTTAACAGCCTTACCTGCTGCTGCGAACTGTGCAACAGAGCCGACAGGAGTAGCCTTTGAAGCCTGACCGCCTGTGTTGGAGTAAACCTCTGTATCGAATACGAGGATGTTTACGTTCTCGCCTGATGCGATAACGTGGTCAAGACCGCCGAAGCCGATATCGTAAGCCCAGCCGTCGCCGCCGAAGATCCACATTGACTTCTTAGCAAGCTCGTCCTTGTCAACAAGAGTCTTCTTAACAAGCTCGCCAACCTTAGCGTCCTCTGTGTTCTTCTCAAGCTCTGCAATAAGAACGTCTGTTGCAGCACGGCTTGAGGTTGAGTCTGTTACTGTGTCAAGGTAGTTCTGACAAGCTGTCTTAAGCTCAGCGCTGTCAGTATCCTTTTCAATGTTTTCAACATATTCAATGAGTCTGTTGCGGATAGCCTTCTGACCGAGAGCCATACCAAGACCGAACTCTGCGTTGTCCTCGAACAGTGAGTTCTGCCAAGCAGGACCGTAGCCCTTCTTGTTCTTTGTGTAAGGTGTTGCAGGAGCAGAAGCACCCCAGATTGATGAACAGCCTGTTGCGTTAGCGATGAACATTCTGTCACCGAAGAGCTGTGTAACGAGCTTAGCGTAAGGTGTTTCACCGCAGCCTGCGCAAGCGCCTGAGAACTCGAGGAGCGGCTGCTTGAACTGGCTGCCCTTAACTGTTGAGAACTTGAACTTCTCGGCAACCTCGGGCTTCTCGTCTATTGTGAGAGCGTAATCGAAGATAGCCTGCTTTGAACGCTGTGAGTCGATAGGCTTCATTGTGAGAGCCTTTTCGCCCTTCTTGCCCGGACATACGTTAGCGCAAGCGCCGCAGCCTGTACAGTCAAGAGTTGAAACAGTCATAACGAACTTTAAGTCCTTAAGACCAATCATAGGAATTGCCTGTGTTCCCTCGGGAGCAGCAGCAACCTCTGCGTCAGTCATAGGAACGGGACGGATAACAGCGTGAGGACAAACGATAGCACACTTGTTACACTGGATACAATTCTCTGAGTTCCATTCGGGAACGTCAACAGCGATGCCTCTCTTTTCGAAAGCAGAGGAGCCGTTGGGAGCTGTACCGTCAACGTGATCCATAAATGCGGATACGGGGAGCTTGTTACCCTTGTATGAGTTAACGGGCTTTAAGATGCCGTTTACATACTCAACGAGTGCGCCCTGACCTTCAGCCTTGTCTGCAACAGCGTCGTCTGTGCAGTTAGCCCAGTCAGTAGGAATTTCAACCTTCTTGAGGTCCTCCATACCGCGGTCGATAGCAGCGTAGTTCATATCTACGACAGCCTGACCTTTCTTCATATATGATTTCTTGGCAGCAGCCTTCATAAGCTCCTTTGCCTTTTCAGCAGGAATGATGTCTGCAATCTTGAAGAATGCGGACTGAAGAACTGTGTTGATTCTGCCGCCGAGACCGATTTCCTTACCAATCTTGATACCGTCGATTGTGTAGAAGTTGATATTTCTTTCAGCAAGGATTCTCTTCATCTTGCCGGGAAGTCTTTCGGAAAGCTCCTCAACGTCCCACGGACAGTTAAGAAGGAATGAACCGCCTTCCTTGAGGTCGTCAACAATGTCGTACTTGTCAACGTATGAGGGGTTATGGCAAGCTACGAAGTCAGCCTTTGAAATGTAGTAGGTTGACTTGATAGGTGTATCACCGAAGCGGAGGTGAGAAACTGTAAGACCGCCTGACTTCTTTGAGTCATATGCAAAGTAGCCCTGAGCATACATATCGGTGTTGTCGCCGATGATTTTGATTGAGTTCTTGTTAGCACCAACGGTACCGTCACCGCCGAGACCCCAGAACTTACAGCTGTGTGTGCCCTTGGGAGTTGTGTCGGGATTCTCAACAATCGGGAGTGAGAGGTTTGTAACGTCGTCAACGATACCGATTGTAAATCTCTTCTTGGGAGCTTCGCTTTCAGCGTTTCTGTAAACAGCGATGATATCGCCGGGTGTTGTATCCTTTGAGCCGAGGCCGTATCTGCCTGTAAATACCTTTACGCCTGCGAAGTCAGAGCCGTTGATAGCGGCAAGAACGTCAAGATAAAGAGGCTCGCCGATTGAGCCGGGCTCCTTTGTTCTGTCGAGAACGGAGATTGTCTTGACAGTCTTGGGAAGCTCGCTGAGCATATAGTCGGCAACGAAAGGTCTGTAAAGACGAACCTTGAGAAGACCAACCTTTTCGCCTGCGGCGTTGAGGTAGTCAACAACCTCTTCAATACAGTCGCAGACAGAACCCATAGCAACGATAACGTGCTCTGCGTCCTCTGCACCGTAGTAGTTGAAGGGCTTGTAGTCAGTGCCGATTTTAGCGTTGACTTTGTTCATATATTCAACTACAACCTCGGGAACAGCGTCGTAGTACTTGTTACAAGCTTCTCTTGCCTGGAAGAAGATATCGTCGTTCTGAGCAGTTCCTCTTGTTACGGGGTGCTCAGGGTTGAGCGAACGGCGGCGGAACTCTTCAACAGCGTCCCAGTCGAGCATATCAGCAAGGTCTGCATAATCCCACTCTTCAATCTTCTGAATTTCGTGAGAAGTTCTGAAGCCGTCAAAGAAGTGGAGGAAAGGAACTCTGCCCTTGATAGCTGCAAGGTGAGCAACTGCTGCAAGGTCCATACATTCCTGAGGGTTGTTTGAGCAGAGCATTGCGTAACCTGTCTGACGACAAGCGTAAATATCGGAGTGGTCACCGAAAATTGAAAGAGCGTGGCTTGTGAGCGCACGAGCCGAAACGTGAATTACGCCGGGGAGCAGCTCGCCTGCGATCTTGTACATATTGGGAATCATAAGGAGCAAGCCCTGTGATGCAGTGTATGTAGTTGTCAGAGCGCCTGCTGCGAGCGAGCCGTGAACAGCACCTGAAGCGCCGCCCTCGGACTGCATTTCTGTTACCTGAACTTCTCTTCCGAAAAGGTTCTTAACGCCCTGTGCCGAGAATTTGTCGGTAAGGTCAGCCATTACGGAAGAAGGTGTGATAGGATAGATAGCAGCAACGTCTGTAAACGCATAGGAAACGTGAGCAACAGCGCTGTTACCATCCATGGTTTTCATTTTTCTTGCCATTGGAATTGTCCTCCTTTAATAATCAGCGGAAAATATATAAAATTTTGCCGCAGAAGTTGTGAATACACAAGTATAAACAAATATATACTGTATCACCCTTGATTTTATCACTAAAATCACTATTTGTAAAGCCTTTTCGACATTTTAGTTTCATAATATAAGCAGGATTTTTGCACACCGTCAGCGTTATAACACAAATGTTATTTTATGGAAAACGGAAACCGGCAAAACAAATCCTGATAAATTTTTATCAATTATTTTGTATATTGACAATGCAGGATATAAAATATAAAATTGAGATATAAAAGTTTTTATTTTCTTATTTCAAACTTAACCGAAAGGAATTTAATATGAAAAAAATATATGCAAAAATTATTTCACTTTTACTCGTTGCTTTAACTGCGGCGGCTTTTTCGGGTTGCGGCGAAAACGGCTCGTCTTCTTCTGTTCAGCAGACAACCGCCCCTGTAACTTCAGCGCAGGAAACAACTCAGGCAGACACTCCGAACAACAATAACGCAAACACAAATCTACCGTTCCCCAAATACGCCGAAAACGGCGACGATTTTACGGGTGCGTGGAAAATCACAGAGGGCGAGGGCTCTCAGTACGGCAGTTTTATCTTCAGCTTCAACGGCGAGGGCAGAGCGGCTATGGTTATTGACAACGCAGGTTACTTAGGAAAATACGAGGTTGAAGTAAAGAACGGCAAAAACACCTTTACTACGCAGATGATTTTCGGACTCAACGGCGAGTACACCTACAAGCTCTCTGGCAATAAGAATACAATTACGCTGACAAATAACGAGGATAACTCCGCAACAACAATGCAGAGAGTCGAAAACTTTGACTGCGTTCCAAGTGCTGAGAATGCAAAAATCGACGAGGATTTGCTCGGTGCGTGGAAGTCGGAGGACGAGGACACCTTTTACTTTGACGAAAGCGGAATAATGTACCACAATCAATACAACACCATGTTCAACTACGCCGCTTATACGGCGGAAAATTCGAAGATTACGGCAACCTATTCAATGGGCGGCGAAATGACAGACGAGTACGAGTATTCGTTTGAGGGCGCTAAGCTCAAACTTAACGGCTACGAGTACGAAAGAATTTCCGATAGCGAAGTTGAGTAAATGCCGACTTGACAATTTTTGAAAATCTGATATAATAAAAGCAGATAAGGCAGACCGTATAAGCGGTTAGCCCCTAAAAGTAATAACTAAAAGAATTTAGCCGCTAACTTTTGCAGGGTTGGGCGGCTATTTCTTTATTTATTGCAATGATTGTATATAACATAATTACTAAAACTATTATTATGTACTCCATCAGCAACACCCCCCTTGCAGGGGCAAGACTTAACCGCCTACCGTATAGGTTGCCTTATCCGTAAAAATTATATCACATATTGTCTGAAAAAACAACAGGACAGCTTTTTAGTTCAAGCTGTCCTGTTTATTTTTATCAAGTATAATTTCAATCAGCCGTGCAACGCCGTCGTTGTTGTTTGACGGAACGATTATGTCGGCGCAGTCAAGACAAAGCCTTGACGCATTTTCA
Source organism: Ruminococcus sp. (assembly GCA_051880935.1). GTDB lineage: Bacteria > Bacillota > Clostridia > Oscillospirales > Acutalibacteraceae > Ruminococcoides. The sequence continues at coordinate 2,054 of JBJEOX010000297.1, read as the reverse complement.
ACAGCCGCACCAAGTCCTGCCTGCTCAATCATATCTGCGTCGTTGTCAGCGTTTCCGCAGGCACAGGTTTGTTTTTTCTCAACCCCCAGATGACTGCAAAGCCAGTCCACACCACTGCCCTTTGTTGCGCTTCTGTCCATAAATTCAATGAAATTTTCGGACGATGAGGTGATGTAAAATCCGCTCGTGTTGTCCCTGACAAGCTGCCTTATCTGCGCTCTTTTATTTGCGTCTGTGCAGACAATTTCAATGCTGTCAAGCTCTTTGCGGTGGTTGTAGATAAAATTCCGCATATCGTCAATATGACCGTGCGACGCCTTTACGTAATCAACGTAAGCCTCACTGCACCCGTATTTCAGCGGATTTGCAGTATAGCGGCTGTCGGTGTAGGTCAGTCCGTCCACAAACGCCTCGAAAATCAAATCCTGTCCCTCTGTGATTTTCAGCAGACTTATAACGTCATCCTCACTTATCAGGCTTGAATGAATACGCCTGCCGCTTTTGTCGTGAACAGCCGCACCGTTTGAGGTTATCGAGTAATTAAGTCCCTCAATTCCAAGCACGTTTTTCGGCATTGAACCGTACGGTCTGCCGCTTGCGGCAACAACCTCAATTCCGCTTGCAATCGCCTTTTCAAGCGAACGCTTTACCCTGTCGGAAAGCGTGTTGCTGTCGGTAAGAACAGTACCGTCAAGGTCGAGGGCTATAAGCTTTATTTCCTTTGATTTCATAAATTATCCTTTTTGTTTTTGGAAAGAAATTCGTCAATTAAATCGGCGGCATAGCGGCAAAGCTCGGAGCAGGGACGGCTTTTGTAATACTGAGCCGTACGCTTTTGCGGAGTGGGGTCGTCCTTGCCTTCTATGCGAAGTCCGAGCAAATCTCGGCAGATTATCGAGCCGTTGTCTGCTTTGAACTTTTCCGCAAGCAACTGAACATTTTTATAAAGTTGTGACTTTTCATCGTCGCCGTTTGCAAGTCCCAGAACCATATACATTCCGCTTACAGTTCCGCACACCTCACGCAGTCTGCCTATACCTCCGCCGAACGGAGCGGCAAGCATTGCGGCAGTGTTTTTGTCAAAGCCAAGCTCATCGCAGAAGGCAAGCAGTACCGCCTGAGCGCAGTTGCAGCCGTTTTCGAAATTCTGTTTTGCAATTTCACCTTTGGTCATAGTATCACCGTTTTGATTAAATTCGGAATGCTGAATACGTAATTAGGCTACCCAACACCTACCACAGCACAGGGAGCCTAAAACAAGAGAGGATAAGGCAGTGACCTGCCGCCTGTCTTATCCTTGATTTTAACACACATCGGAATTAATGGTCGCTTCGCTCCGAATTTCTAATAATATAAGAAACGCAACCAATATATCAACATAAAAGTCGGGCTGCCATTTTATTTTTACAAACTAACTTTTAGGCTCGAATTGCCCGCAGGGGCGCCCTGCTACATTTCAGTTACGATTTCTGCGATTGTTTTTCCCGGAGGAATCATCGGAAGAACGTTCACGTCGGGGCTGATTACGCAGTCAACCAGAACGGGTTTCTTCAAATCAAACGCCTTCTGTAAAACAGGCTTAATCTCCTCGGGCTTTGTAATTCTCATTCCCTCAATGCCGAATGCGTTTGCAAGCTTTACGAAATCCGTTGCTCTATGCGGGTCTGTCTGAGAGAAACGACTGCCGTAAAACAGCTTCTGCCACTGTCTTACCATACCGAGCACGCTGTTGTTCATAACAACGATTACAACCGGCAAATCGTACGACTTCATCGTTACAAGCTCGTTTAAGTTCATATGGAAACTTCCGTCACCCGTGATAAGGAAAACTCTCTTGTCGGGGTGAGAAACCTGTGCGCCGATTGCGGCACCCATACCGTATCCCATTGTGCCCATTCCGCCTGAGGTAAGCAGGGTTTTTCTCGCTTCAATTTTGCTGTACTGTGCAACCCACATCTGGTGCTGTCCCACGTCGGTTGCAATAATATCTTCGTCAGCCTTGATTTCGTTGATAGCCTGCAAAATATCCTGCGGAAGCGGATAATCGCTCTTGG
>JBJEOX010000296.1:0-1725 GCA_051880935.1 Ruminococcus sp. | reverse complement strand
GATCTTATCTTGGCGTTAATGATCCTTTGAAAACTTATAAAACATATGGTTCAAGTGTTGCTTCAGGCGGAAGGAAGGTTACTTCAAGTATTAATGAGCAAAATGTTTATCTTGGTTTGCACAGCGATGCCGAAGAAATGACTAAATTACCTCCTACAATTGATTTTATTCATGCGTGGAACGACGATGGAGTTAGTTCTGACTGTAGTTGGAGTAATGCGGTAGATACAGGTTCTACCGGCTCGTGGTCATTGGGCAGCAGTTATTGGAAAGATGCAAGTCAAACCTTCAATATCTATGCTATGAAAATAGATTACAGATGTACAAAGTTCCAATTTGTACAGAAATCTAATAATTATTATAGTGATCCACAGCCGACAATTTCTTCAAACAACACTATAGTGTACTTTGAGTATGACAAAAACTATATTGCACAGGCAAAGCAATCCGGTACAGCTGCGGGTATCAGCACATTTTATTCGTCAGCAAGCGTAGCTGTAGGTGATACTATTAACCTTGCTGCAACAGGTAAAGGTACAATAACATATACATCATCTGATACCTCAGTTGCAACAGTTAATCCTTCTACGGGAGTTGTCACTGCCTTAAAAGCAGGCTCGACAATAATTACAGCTACTTCAACAGGAGCTTATGGTGATACTATTACATCAACGTGCAATGTTACGGTAGAAGCGAAAGAAAGTTACGAAAAGGCTGACGTTCCTATTGTTACAAACTTCAAGATTTCAGCAGCTTCTGAAGATGCACCGGAAAAACAATATGTATATTGGTACATTAAAAATGATTCTTCAACAAGTAACTTAACATATAGTATTGACGAGATTTATCTTTCTCTTTAGTCATTAATATAATTTTTATATAAAAGGGTTGTTTTTGCAACCCTTTTTTATTATACTTAACTTATAATATTGCTAAAATATTTAAATTTAATTCTGTTTGACTGGTTATTACAGATTATTTATGTAATATTTATAGGCTGATTTACAGTTTAAATTACTTATTAATTCAAAGGGAAAACGGAGTAAACAATGAAAAAAAATAAAGTCTTCCGAACAATAAATCTAATTAAAAATATAATCTGTTGGACTTTGATTGTGATTCTTGTGTTCACATTGGTTATATTTTTTATCTCCAGAATCAACGGAAGTACACCTTCTGTTTTCGGATATTCAATATTCAGAGTTTCAAGCGGAAGTATGGAACCCGAGCTTATGGTCGGCGATATTATTCTGGATAAAACTGTCGACAATCCTGAGGATTTAAAAGTCGGAGATGTCATAACCTTTAAAAGTAACGATTACGGCGATATGCTTGTTACGCATAAAATTATAAAAGCTCCTTACGAAGAAAACGGAAAGCTGATGCTACAGACAAAGGGTATTGCGAATGAAGTCGAAGATAAACCGATAAGCACTGATGATGTGAAGGGCATAATGATATGCAAGGTGGATTACCTTGATACTGTTTATAGCATTTTTCTGTCACCGTGGGGATTGCTGATACTCATTGCGCTGATTGTTATCATATTTTTTGACGAAATAATTACAATCGTGAAAATTCTGACTAATAATGACAAGTCAGTAAAAGACGCAGATGATATTAATGAAATTATCGATAGGTTTCAAGCTGAAAAATTGCAGGAACAGGCTGAAAAGCTGAAAGAGCAGGCTGAAAAAGAATCAAAAACAGATAGCGAGGACAGCA
>JBJEOX010000295.1:0-1731 GCA_051880935.1 Ruminococcus sp. | reverse complement strand
TGCTAATGAATGGCTTCGGCTTTATCCGCAAGCTAAAATCCTCACCGCAAGCGAAAAGGATTTCGACAAAAACCACCGCCAAAAGTTTATAGGTAGGTGCTGTACGGGCGACTATGACGCAGTTATTATGTCCTACGAGCAGTTTGAGAAAATTCCTATGTCAATGGAATACCGCAGAGATTTCATTCAGCGTGAGATTGATACTATGCAAAGTGGTATCGACGAATTAAGCGGCGATTACCGTTCACGCTCAAACAACCGCAGTTCCATAAAAGACCTTGAGCGTGAGAAAAAGCGTCTTGAAACACGCTTACAGAAGCTCATCGAGGGCGGCGGCAAGACAAAGGACACCTCTCTGACCTTTGAACAGCTCGGCTTTGACAGTCTTGTGGTCGATGAAGCCCATAATTATAAGAATGGCTTGGTCGTTTCCAAAATGAACAGGGTTTCGGGAGTGCAGACTACCCCTGCACAAAAGAGTGAGGACATATTGATGAAAACACAGTTCCTCAATGAGAATTACGGCGAGAAGAACATTATTTTCGCAACGGGTACGCCCGTAATCACACCTTACCAACACTCAAATACTAAATTTAATATCAATACCCGTTTCATCGGAAATCGTCACAACCTCAATCATCGTTAAAGCTATTTCGTGCTTCTCGTGTACCGACAATTCCGACCAGCGTTTCAGCGGCTCGGACAGCGGCTTTGTGTCGATTTCCTTGTGCTTTCTCTGCTGTTTGTGTAATTTCTGTTCAAGCACGGATTTCTGCTTGTGCAGGGCGTTTATGCGTTCCTGTATGTAGTCGAACAGTACCGTATCTGCGTTTGCGAGTTTGTCCATAAGCTTGCGGATTTCATCGTCAATTCGGGCGAGTTCGCCGTTAATTCTGTTCTCCTCCGTATCGGGCTTTGAACGCTTTTTCTTGGCTATTTCAAGCGTTTTTATGCGCTCGTTCATTGCTTCAAATACCGCCTGTTCAACTTCATCGGGGCGCAGCTTCAAAGTCCTCTTAACACAGCTGTCTGCCCTATAAAAGCCCGTGTCAAAAAAGTATCTCCATTGCTTTGTATGAGCCTTGTTCCAATTATATGCAACGGAAATCGAGTACCCACAGTATGAGCATTTCAGCAGTCCCACAAGCCACGAATGGAGTGCGCTGCTGTTGTTCGGTATTCTTTTGTTATGCGCCTTTTTATCCTGCACAGCGAGCCACGTTTGTGCGTCTACAAGTCCCTCGTGATAGCCTACCTTGACAAAAACAGGCGCACCCGAATGGTGTTTTCCGTGCAAAAACAAGCCGTGTACTCCGTCATAAGCCTCAATGTCATCAAGCATTTCTACACCCTTTGACGAGAAATAGCGATAAACCTCTGCGTCTGCACGAACATAAAGCGGGCTTTCAAGCAGCCGTGAAATATGCGACCTGTCCATATTTGACCTGCCGTTTTTGCTTTCAACCGAGATGTCAATGCCGTTCTGCTGAAAATATGAAAAGACATCTTTCAGAGAGGTTGTCGGCTCTTTGTAAATCTCAAACGCCTTTGTAATAACGTGCGCCCTGTCGCCCGGAACAAGCACCGAGCCTGTTTTGCCGTTTATTGTGCGCCGTTCGGGAACATAGCCGTAATACACCTTGCCGCCTTGATAGAAGCCTGTTTCACGAGCCTTTGTGTTGTATGCGTCCGCAACTCTCGCCGCTATTGTTTCACGCTCAAACTCCGCAA
>JBJEOX010000294.1:0-1733 GCA_051880935.1 Ruminococcus sp. | reverse complement strand
TAGTAACAATTGTTTTAACAACAACAGGCTTTTCGGGAAGAGTTCCGTTTGCCTTTTTGCAGGAAAGAATGTAATCTGTGAGCATTACACCGTCCTCGTTACCTGTAATCAAACGGTAGCTGCCGTCATAATCCTTGACTGCAATACCAACTCTGTCTGCATCGGGGTCAGTTGCAAGCAAAAGGTCGGGCTGTTCTTTTTCGCAAAGCTCAAGACCTTTTGCAAGAGCCTCTTTAATTTCGGGATTGGGGTAGGGACATGTTGTGAAGTTGCCGTCGGGAAGCTCCTGCTCCTTAACAACAGTAACATCTGTTACGCCGATTCTGTCAAGAATTTTTCTTACAAGCTTGTTGCCTGCACCGTTAAGAGGAGTGTAAACAACCTTTAAATCAGCGTCTTTGCAGATTCCGGTATTAACCTGCTGTTCCATAACTTTGTCAAGATATGTTTCATATACGCTTTCGTCAACATATTCAATCATACCTGATTCTAAAGCTTTTTCAAAATCAACAGTCTTTACATCGTTAAAAATATCAAGCTTGCAGATTTCGTCATATACGGCTGTAGCGGCAACGTCAGTCATCTGACATCCATCTTCACCATACGCCTTGTAGCCGTTATATGCGGCAGGGTTATGGCTTGCAGTTACCATAATGCCTGCCTGACACTTAAAGTAACGTACAAGATATGAAAGTACGGGGGTAGGCTGGAGTTCTTTTGTAATATAAACCTTGATGCCGTTTGCAGCAAGTACTCTTGCTGCCTCAATCATAAACAAATCAGCTTTAATTCTGCTGTCGTGAGAAATTGCTACAGCACCCTTGCCGTATTTGTTAAGAATATAGTTTGCAAGTCCCTGTGTAGCCTGACGTACAACGTAGATGTTCATTCTGTTTGTGCCTGCGCCTATAATGCCACGCAGACCGGCAGTACCAAACTTGAGCGAAGTGTAAAAACGCTCGTAAATCTCATTTTCATCATTTTTTATGCTTTCGAGTTCAGCAATTAAGTCTTTATCTTCTACAGCATTCTTACACCATTCATTATATGCCTTCATAATTTCCATAATAATACCCCCGAAAATAGTTTTAGGTATATGCTCACAAATATCCGAAAACCCTTTATTTTCAGATTAAGCACTATTTAATATACCATAAAACAGAAAAAATTACAAGTTTTATATTGCCGATAATTAAGTGAGACGGTTATATATTTTAGTTAATTTTCTCAAGTTTATAGCTTATATCATTCTCTTCAACAGAATATCCGCTTGCTGATGCGTCATTATAGATATTTGTAAAATCCCATTCGGAGTCTTTCGGAATATATATGTATTTCGGTATTTCTTCGGAATTAACACTGTAGTATGTCTTTAATCTCTCAACACTTGAGGACCTTTCACCCGAAATCCACGCCGATAATGTTCCGTATGGAAACTCTGCCGCAAGATAACACCATGTTTTTGCCGTGAGGAAAAGAATTTTATCCTTTGGTTTGCTTTTATAATACTGTAAGTCACTGTAAATCTGCTCATAGGTATTACAGTTATTCACGTTTGTGTATATTCCCTTTGCAGGTCCGTTCTGAATTTGGGCAGTGAGGTTGCTCGTGTTACCCGATTCCCAGAAACAGTGTTCAGCCTTGACAGTAATCTGAAAAGCCCCCTGAAGGAAAATCATAAATGCTGCAAAAAGGAAGCTCCCTCTTTTTACCCAGACAGCATATTCAATATT
>JBJEOX010000293.1:0-8516 GCA_051880935.1 Ruminococcus sp. | reverse complement strand
TTTTACTATCGCCTCTCGGGCAATGTGGGCTGCTGAGATATCCATATTACACGTAAGAATATAAAAATCTGTGCAGGAAATCAGGTTTTCAAAATTCGTCAGCATTTTACCCGCAGTATCTCGGCTGACAAAATGTGCTGTGGAAAAATATAGCTTTCTTATTATTTCAGGAGTTTGAGCCTTTCTGATTGAGTTGTTCTCCCCTCTTTCGATGAAAACAACTGCGCCAAGCGGAGCTGAAATATTATTTGCTATTCCGCTTCCGCCGTCAAAAGGCGTTCCATAGACAATTGCTTTTCCGTCAATAATTCGCACGACAGGTTTGTCGTCATTAATCATTTTAACTTCATTTCCAAAAGCCTTCCGCCATAGTGCAGTGTGAGTAGACTTCCCCACTCCGGAATCTGCGGCAAACAAATAAGCCTTGCCTTTATATTCAATTGCAGAAGAATGAATCAGCATTGCATTGTACTTAATTATGCTTTTGCAAAATTTTCCTGCATAAGAAAATTCCTCGGCGGCTCCGATAGTTGTACCCGGTACCATTCTCTTAATTAAAGAGTTGATATACTCTTCTGAAACAGACAAAAAAATATCTGTGTTTCTGTCACCGTAGTATTCAAAAAGCTTTGCCAGATTGCGTAAATTGTCATATTTTGGTTCAATCTCGGTTACGAGGTCAGCTATAAGATACTTCATTTTTACTCCAATAATAATATTTTAGGGAACGACAAATATATCGTTCCCCAAACATAGTTTACATAATCAATTATATGAATTCTGCAAGAATTCTCTGAATCTGAGTTGCATCAGATACATTAACTGCACCGTCAGCATTTACATCGGCAAGTGAAAGCTGATAATCGGAGAGTGGCTTGATATCAGCAACATATGACTGAATAAGAGTAGCATCACTTATATTGACAATTCCGTTCATATCAACGTCGCCGATTTCATATTCGGGAATTATCTCAAAGTTTATTCCGTTTTCAACAGCATACTGTTGAGCGTAAGAATCTTTATAGCCGCTAATCGTGACATTAGGACAATTTTTGAATGAGGTAGAATCAATCCCAACAACACTTTCAGGGATAATAACAGTAGATAATTCTGCGCAGCTGCCAAAAGCATATCTTGGAATTTCCGATACCGAATCAGGAATTTTCACACTACTTAATGCTGTATTGTAGAAGGAAACCTCGCCTATTGAGCTGATATTTTCGGAAAAGTCAAAACTGCTGAGTGAAGTGCAATTCTTAAAGGATGCGCCGCCGATAGTTGAAATTGACGAATTCAATGCAACCGCTTTAAGCAAAGAACAGTTATTAAAAGTATTTTCCGGCAAGGAGTTAATTTCAGCCGATATGTCGGCACTTTCAAGAGAAGAGCAGTTATAGAAAACACCGGTTCCCATTGAAGTAACCGAAGACGGCACGCTTACCGAAGCAAGCGAGGTACAGGAGTTAAAAGCCATATTTCCTATCGAAGTTACAGTATCGGGAATTGTCACGCTCTGCATTTTTTTGCAATTGTAAAAAGCGTTTTCGGCTATTTTAGTTATTTTTGAGCCAAAATATTCCGAGGGAATCACAACATCGGAATCAGTATCGGCGTAGCCGGTTATGGTATAAGACGTTGTATTTTTGTCATATTGAAGATAAAATCCGTTGTAATATGACACTGCGGCTGAAGCAGAAACAACACAGCCGGCAAAAAGCATTGTAACAACTGTAAGAATAGAAATAATTTTCTTAAATTTTAGGTTATACATAAACTATCTCCGCTTAATTATTTCGGAGTGCCGAGAATCCCGGCACTCCGATTGAGGTTAAATCTTATTCAACCATACTGGAATCATCACCGCCAAAGTCAGGGTTTGCACCCTCATCGCTATCTTTCAAAAGCTGTTCGTCCAGTATAAATCTGACGAGTTCAAATTCAGGCTCTAAATATTCTTTTTTCATTATGCTGTTACCTCCAAACTTTCTGCCTTGTAGTCAATGTAGTTGTCACTGACAATCCAAGGATTCTTGCCTGCGTCTTTGAAAGTATACTTCACAGCTGCAAAAGCAAACATTCTCTTAAACGTTAAAAGATTATCATCGGTAAAGGTGGTAGTAAACTGACCTCTGTTCTTGTTGGTAAGAGATGACTGGTATTTAGTATCATCAGTTGTATCTGCGTTGATGTCGTATACAAAGCAGTTTGCAGAATATTCTACATCAATTGTCAATACTTTAGAAAGCGGATATTTACCTGCTATGGTAATATTTTCATTCAAAATGTTAGCAATATCATTTCTAAGTTTCAGTAATTGATCTGTTGTAAGGCTATTTTTAGTAAAGTTTTTAGCCATTACATAAACAATTGCAGCCTGCTGAATATTAGCGTCATTATCAGGACAATTGTAAACATTCATCTGTGTATTGAGACGAGTGTAGCTTGTGGTACCATTTACAAAATGGTCGGGTGTATTCTGCATTACGCTTACACCGGGCAGACCACTGTTGAGTTCACTGTTGCTGTAAACGGCGTAAACATCGAGAGCTCTTGTTACACGGTAGCCGTAGCCAATGTCAGTAGTGATAGGTACATAGTTGTCATTGTCCTTATATGCCCAATGACTAAACTTTGTTCCATCTATTTCTGAAGCAGTTACAGGATAGCTGCCTGTGTAGCCTATTCCATTGAAGCCGTATTCGTCAAGATATTCTCCTGCGGTGTTACGGTCTGTGGAAGTAACCCATACACTGTACTTACCGTTTTCGTCCTTAACAGGGGCACCGTTTTCATCCTTAAGGCAAATTACGTCACTTGCAGGTGCTTCATCAACCTTTTCGTAATGACCGTTTTGTGCTCCAAAGCGGACGTTGTAGAATGTTGTAATGGTTTTTGGATTTGAAACAGCAACATTACTGGTTAAATCGGTACCATCAGAAGCTGTGTAAGCATTAACTGTGTATTCCTTAAGATTGTTAAAGAGCCATACATCAATGTGGTCTACGTTAGCTAAAGATTCATCAGACAAACTACTTGGTACTATTTCTTTGCCACTCTTATCATAGTATGTTACCCACTTATCACCGGACGTCTGTGGTTCGCTGTAGCAATTTGTATGATAAGTGAAATAATCAGCAGCGTTGTCTGTTATATTGAGAGTTGTTGCATAAGTTGGTGCGCTACTAACATCTTCAAGTGAATAGGAATCTTCTCCAAGCTTATAGACCAAAGTACCATTCTTGTCTTTACCTACCAATTCAGTAGTTACACGGTAATCTTTCTGATCCGGCATACTGCTGATTGCGTGATCCTGTGTATTAAAGCATACATAATCATCAACAACATTGCCTATCTTTGAACCTACATTCTTGAATGCGTTAGCAACAACAGCGGCAAAACCGTTAATGCCATCTTCGCCCGTATATTGTGAAGGATCAAATATCTCGCCGTTTTCGCCTTTATACATGCTGCTTATCGGGCTTGTTTCAAAGCTGTACTTCATTGTAGATGGTTCTGTATCAATCTGTGAAACTTTGCCGCTTGTTACCTTACGGTCATAGTACTTAAAGTTTACAGTTAATTGAGCCGGCTTGTTTACATAATTAAATGCAGTTTCGGAAATAGCTGTAGCGGAAGTCAGCTTATCCACAGTCGGAATTGTACCGGTTGACTGCTTGGTTGCATCGCTGACGGAGATTCCGAGTTCAGCAGCAGTATCTTTTACATTAGAAGAAACATTAGGAGTTTCAATGTTATTAAATTCATATCCGCCGATTTCCTGCTCAGTAATTCTGTATTTTGTTCCTACGGGTACACCTTCAATTACGGCATATTGTGTTGCTTTGATGTAAACGCCGTCAATATAGTAACGTGTAGCTACGATATTACCAACCTTGTCATATACAGTGTATTTCAGGCTACCGTCAGTATATTTCTTGTATTCGTTATCCGAACCGCCGAATACGTTTGCAAATTCTACAGTAAACTTAAAGTTAGCTGATGATGTTTCAGAATTTGTAAGAGCCTTTGAAATCTTTAAATTACCGGTTGAAACAGTATTAGTGTAGTTTACAACCATAGCGATAGAATTTGAAGAGGCGTCACCGTAGTTTGTAAAGTAGAAACCGTCGGAATAGGTAAGACCTGAATTATCACCGTAAGCTACAATATCATCTGTGCTGTTAAGGTTGTGACCATCGCCTATAGTTAAATCACTACCGTTTCTCTTTGTGTTTGTATCGGTAACGGTATATGTCGTTGTGTAATAATCCGAAGCTTTTCTGCCGTTATCACTACCCAGAGCAATTGTAGTACCGTCAGTGTTAACAGATTTCAAGGTATTATTCTGCGAAATTTTTACAAGTGAATTAGGAGTAATCTTTGAATCAAACTGTGCTGTCTGACCGTAGAGAAGTCCTAAATTACCATCACTGGATGTTCTGCCGATAACTTCTGTTGAATCACCGTCAGATGTTGCATACTCGTCAAACAGGCTGAAGTTTACTTCTTTGAGTGGGAAGAAGTTATTCTCAGTCACATTAATACCATTGAGATAATTGTTTGATGGTGTGCCACCTTCAGTAGTTTTTGATTTGAGCTTTATAGTATTACTTGAATCAATCTGTCTGTTAACATCATCATCAAGAGGTCCATTATATACCGGTGATGACAATGATAAATTAGCTCCATTAAAATCAGAAGCTGCGCTTTTAGCTATTGCTTCAATTCCCGAACCGGAATCCTTGTTCCAATTATTTACAGTGTTGTATTTACTATCTGAAGCAAGTGCATTTTCAACTGTGTATGAGAAATAATCGCCGTTTGCTGTCTTAAGTGTATCAGCTTTAAAAGCTGAGTTTACGTTGCTGAGATCAATATCGTTTTCAACACGAAGACCGCTGTTCTGGGGAAGGTTGAAGCTGATTGAGCAGTTAGAGTCGAAGCAGCCACGTTCCATATAGAACATCTGGAGAGTGTGCTTTGTTGAAGCGTCATTGTTCTTGAAGTCAACGCCGTAAGCCGCAAAGAGCTTTTTAAGGTCAACTGTTTTGATGTAATCAGAATTTACTGCGAAATCGTCTGAAATGCTGCTTATAGAACCTGTATCTTTGATTGCAGCCTTGTAGTAAACCTTCATATCGGAGAAGTTGATTGAACCTGCGGAAATCTTATGAGCACCGCCGAGGTCGAGCACAAGCACGCCGTCAACATAAACCCAAACGTCATCGTCACCGCTGAAGTTGAACTTGATGTCCTGACCGTTAATTTTACCGTCACTGGTCATATAGAAGTCAATATCAAATTCGGTCGAGAAACCGTACTGACCTGAACCAAACGGATAATAGCCAAGTTCATTTGTTCCGGTTGAAATTGTACCGAGAGTATAGTTATCAACCTTAAAATCATTTGTTGATGAATCATATAATCTGTTTTTATCTGTAGTAGAATCATATGAATAGGTTGTTACACCGTCAAAGGTTGACTAATTGAACGGGAAATTGAGTCCCTGATGAACATTGCCTTCAGCAGCAAGACCGTTCTTAACAAGCTTGCTGTAGTCAAACAAGGGCATCAATGTCTGATTATCGTAACCGTAGAGCAAGCCGTATCCGTTGCTGTTTTTGGAGCTTGAAAGCTTGTTGCCTGCGAGTCCCTGAACAGAAGCGTAGTAGTATCTGCCGTCATTCTCATCCGAGTTTCTCATAGCAAGGTTATCCCAAATTTTGAAATTAGAATTATTAAGATAACTTGTATCCCAATTTTTACCAATATATCCGAAATAAAGCGGATGAGCATAGTTAGTAGGATAAACAGGGGTCAATTTATTCTGGTTAAAACTATTAGCTATTTCACCTTTTGTATTGGAACTCTTGTAAGTTGTATCAAAGTTTACTGCATTAGCCTTAAATGTTTTTGTTGAAACAGCATTTGTACCGTTATCTGTCCAAAGAGAGTCATCAAGTACTACACCTTTAGCATAGTTTTGTCCACTCTCAAGTGAATAGTAAAGATATACTCTGTTCGGATTCAGAACGAGCGATGCATCATTTGTTGCATTATAGTTTTCAAGAGTAGATCTAACGGATATAGGATTGTTATTTAAATCTGTGAAAGCAAACGACGTTGCCCAGACAGGAAGATCTGCACTGTAGATCTTAAACGGTTCTTTTGTATTGCTAAAACCGGAATCAAATAATTCTGAACCATTTATATAAATAGTATTATTAGCAGTACCGTTTTTAACAGCAGTTGTAGCATTAATTGTACCTACAGATCCCTCTGTCCAATTATTTGCTGCTAACGAATTATTCCAGTATTTAATTCTTATACCGTCGTTAAGACCATCATCACCGTCATCATCAGAGCGAACAGCAAAGTAATAGGTTACTTTCTTTTTACTCTCAATTGTTTCTTCAGAATTGTCTTCAGACGTCTTGTCGTACTTTGCGATTGCGTAAACCGTGCTTGTTGCAGGGTCTACGTAAAGCGTAGGACTCGTACAGCCTGTGTTAGTATTTACGGTGTAGGTTGTAACGCTGTCGCCTGTTTCGCTGTCAATAACCTTTGTACCCTTTGTTACAGAACAGAAAACAGTCTTATCCTCGGCTACGCTGAAGTCTATAGCAAAATCGGGGTTGTATTCTGCTTTATCAGAAAATGCAAAGGTGTATCCGTTGGTAACAGATTTTGAGTATACAGATTCTTTGTTAGTAATTTCATTCCATGTTACAGAGCTATCGTTAAGATTGCCTGAAATATAAAGCGACTTGAGCGCTGAAATTCTTTCTACAGACAAGGTTGCAGTCTTCTGGTTTCCGCTTGTACCCGGAGTCAATGTAAATTTATAGGTGCCGGCGGGAGACGGTGTGAAGCTGATTGTATGTTCTGTATTATCTTTATCATAATCATACAAAGTTATTGAGCCGTTATTAAACTGCTTTGCCTGGTTAAAATAGTTTTGATTATATTTATCCCTTACAAAGAGCTTGTACTGCTTTGCAGACAAATCAAGTGTAAGAGAATATGTATCGTCAGCATTCTTGCTGAATTTACCAAGAGATATTTCGGAATTTGAAGAATAATCATACAGTGTGTAGTCATCAGATTCTACGGGAGTAGCATCTGTTGTATAATATAGTTTCTTCTGATCATTACGTGTATCTAACCACAATGTAACCTTTGCAGTTGAAGTGCTTGAAGAATTAAAGCGCATCCAGTTACTGTTATTATTGAATGTGCAAGAATTTAAAGTAACTGCATTTGCTGAAGAAGAATAATTCTCTAAATTATCGTTATCAGCCGAATAATAGGTTTTAGTAGTCTTATCCCAAACATAAAAATACTGTGGATTATTTGAACTATAATTAGCGGATAATTCATTTAGTGTGCAATTTGTCTCTAATTTATAAAGACCATCTGTACCGGTATTGCTGTCAAAGTGTATGTCAGTACTTTCAGATTGCCAGTCAAAACCTTTTTCTGTGCCGTCAGCATTTTTAATTCTGAAACGTCCCTCAATATAATAATCCGGATCAATTGACCTGTTATCAGTAACAGTAACGCAATTACCATTATCGTTAGTAACTGTAAAAGTTACTGTAGTTGTATTAGCAGCAGGTGTGTATACTAACTGTGCATTGTATCCATTTTGATTATTTGCGTATTCAAAATTAGTCCAGCTAGTATATAAATTGTTATCAGGTCCTTTATACCATTCCAAAGAATCCGATTTGACGTTATATGTAAGTTGAACATTCGAAGAACTTGAAGTTGTACATAAAAATTTTTGACTATTCTCAAGTGCAACTAACTTAAAATATATTGGATTTGTATTACCGTTGGTATTTACAGTATAAGAACCTGACGAACCATTAATTGCGTGTGAATCATTAACAGTCCAAGACATATTGGAGTTATTCTGTTGAGAACCAACAATATACCATTTTGAAATCGCAGCATCAACGCTAATCACTCCGACAAGCATTGTCGAAACAACCATCATCAATGCGAGAATGACTGAAAGCGCAGATTTGCTTGTGCGCTTAAGCTTTGTTTTCATTTGTCTTACCTCCATAAATTTTATTAAGAGTGTATTTTACATACTTATTAATCGTTACGATTGTTCAGCTTTTACTGCCTGACCTACAGTGAAATCATATGATTTCGGCTGTAAAGTATATAAAACGCCACTTTGATTACCATATTATATCATTCAAATACACATTTTACAATAGTTTTATTTCCATTTTTTTCCATTTGTTAAATTTAATGAATTATTGTGTTTTAAATGAATTATAGTTGTTATTTTGTTAAATTCTTTTGGTTTTTGTGCGATTTTCAGCTAATTGCAAGATTATTTTTGCTTTTTTAGCATTATTATTTTAGCATATTAAGTTAATTTTTAATAGTATTTTTTAATATTTGTGCATTATTTTTTTATTTTTGTCGTTTTGAACAGGTGTTCGCTATTATTTTGTGCAGTATTTTGTGTTCCTTTGTGTTTTTTGTCTGGTTTT
>JBJEOX010000292.1:0-8611 GCA_051880935.1 Ruminococcus sp. | reverse complement strand
CTTCGCCCTTAAGATACTTGTAGTAGTGGCGCTGAACTGTACCGTGAGCAGCCTCATACTCGTAAATGCCGTCGGGAGAAACAAGAACGCTTGTCATCATAGCAAGTGAGCCGAATGCAGTAGCAATCATATCACTCATAACGTCACCGTCGTAGTTCTTGCAAGCCCACATATAACCGCCTTCACTGCGGATAACACGTGCAACAGCGTCGTCAATAAGTGTGTAGAAGTACTCAATACCTGCTTCCTCAAATTTATCCTTGTACTCGTTTTCATAAACCTCAGCAAAAATATCCTTGAAGCGGTGGTCGTAAGTCTTGCTGATTGTGTCCTTTGTAGCAAACCATACGTCAAGCTTCTGGTCAAGCGCATAGTTAAAGCAGGAACGAGCAAAGGAAGAAATACTCTTATCAATGTTGTGCATACCCTGAATTACACCGTCGGTAGTAAATTCGTGGATAAGGCTTCTTTCTTCTGTACCGTCGGGCTTTGTAACGCAAAGCTCAGCCTTGCTGCCGCCTGTAACACGCATTTCAGTGTTCTTGTAAACGTCGCCGTAAGCGTGACGAGCAATGCAGATAGGCTTTTTCCAAGTGGGAATGTAGGGAGTAATACCCTTAACAAGAATCGGACTTCTGAATACAGTACCGTCAAGAATTGCACGGATTGTACCGTTAGGAGATTTCCACATCTTTTTGAGGTTGTACTCGTCCATTCTTGCAGCGTTCGGAGTGATAGTAGCGCACTTAACTGCAACGCCGTATTTCTTTGTAGCGTTTGCGCTGTCAACAGTTACCTGATCGTCAGTCTTGTTTCTGTTCTCAAGACCGAGGTCGTAGTATTCGCTCTTTAAATCAACATAGGGAAGAATGAGAATATCTTTAATCTGCTGCCAGATTATTCTTGTCATTTCGTCGCCGTCCATCTCAACGAGAGGCGTAGTCATTTTAATCTTATCCATATCAGCTGTTCTCCTTTGTATAGTCAAGTAATCCGCCAGCAATAATGATTGCTCTTGTTCTGTCTGAAAGCTCGCAGTCAGCCTTGATTGTGTCGCCTGTTGTCTTGTTTACAACCGTAACGTCAGAGCCGGAAGCAATTTCACTCTTTACGCTCGGAAGCTCAAGCATATCGCCGAGCTTAATTTTATCGTAGTCTGCGGCATCCTTAAATGTAAGCGGAAGAATACCTGCGTTGATGAGGTTGCTCTTGTGAATACGAGCAAAGCTCTTTACAAGCACAGCCTTAACGCCGAGGAAGAGGGGGGCGAGGGCTGCGTGTTCACGAGATGAACCCTGACCGTAGTTTTCGCCGCCGACAATAATGCTCTTTCCGAGAGTCTTTGCACGCTCAGGAAAGTCTTTGTCGCAAACAGTAAAGCAGTGCTCAGAGATTTTCGGGATATTTGAACGGAGCGGAAGAATCTTAGCACCTGCGGGCATAATGTGGTCGGTTGTAATGTTGTCGCCAACCTTAAGTGAGCAGGAAGCCTCAATTGAATCGGTAAGAGGACTTGTTTCGGGATATGACTTGATGTTCGGACCTCTTAAAATCTCAACGCTGTCCATTTCCTCAACAGGAGCAGGCTCAATAACCATATTGTCGTTGATGAGGAACTTCTCGGGCATCTCAATTTCAGCGGCAGCTCCGAGAGTTCTCGGGTCGGTGAATACGCCGTTGATAGCCGATACAGCAGCAGTTTCGGGAGAGACAAGGTAAATCTGACCGTCAGCTGTACCGCTTCTGCCTTCAAAGTTACGGTTGAATGTTCTGAGTGAAATACCCTTGCTGTTGGGTGACTGTCCCATACCGATGCAGGGACCGCATGCACTTTCAAGAATACGTGCACCTGCGGCAATCATATCACCGAGTGCACCGTTTAATGCGAGCATATTGAATACCTGCTTACTGCCGGGAGCAATTGCAAGTGAAACGTTGTCTGCAACCTTTTTGCCTTTGAGAATGTGAGCAACTCTCATAAGGTCAAGGTAGCTTGAATTTGTGCATGAACCGATGCAAACCTGGTCAATCTTCTGACCTTCAAGCTCTTTAATAGGCTTTACGTTGTCGGGTGAGTGGGGACAAGCTGCAAGAGGCTCAAGCTCTGAAAGGTTGATTTCGATAACCTCATCGTAAACAGCGTCGTCGTCAGCTTTGAGTTCTGTATAATCCTCCTCACGACCCTGAGCCTTGAGGAATTCTCTTGTTGTTTCATCAGAGGGGAAAACAGAGGTCGTTGCGCCAAGCTCTGCACCCATATTTGTAATAGTTGCTCTTTCGGGAACGGTAAGAGTCTTAACGCCCTCTCCGCCGTACTCAACAATTTTGCCAACGCCGCCCTTAACGCTCATAACACGCAGAACAGCGAGAATAATATCTTTAGCGGAAACCCATGGGCTTAACTTGCCTGTGAGGTTAACTCTGACCATTTTCGGCATTGTGATGTAGTAAGCACCGCCGCCCATTGCAACGGCAACGTCAAGACCGCCTGCACCGATTGCAAGCATACCGATACCGCCGCCTGTGGGAGTGTGGCGGTCTGAGCCGATTAATGTCTTTCCGGGTTTACCGAATCTTTCAAGATGAACCTGATGGCAGATACCGTTGCCCGGTCTTGAAAAGTAAATGCCGTGCTTTTTGCAGACAGACTGAATAAATCTGTGGTCATCAGCATTTTCAAAACCCGTCTGTAATGTGTTGTGGTCAATGTAAGCAACGCTCTTTTCGGTTTTAACTCTCGGGATACCCATAGCTTCATATTCAATGTAAGCCATTGTACCTGTGGCGTCCTGTGTAAGAGTCTGGTCAATCTTAAGACCGATGTCGTTTCCAACGACCATTTCGCCGCATACCAGGTGCTCTTTAATGATTTTTTGTGCAATCGTGTAGCCCATAATATTACCTCCTGAATGTGAATTCAAGTTATTCAGCATTATTAATGCAAAATAACTATGTTAATTATATAACAATCTTTAGTTATTGTAAAGAAAAAATTACATTCAAAAATACAAAATACAGATTTTTTCGTCTTAAAAAACCGATATTATGAAAATGTTTCAAAATATATTACAGAATAACAGAAAAGGTGATGAAAAATATAAATTGAATTTTGTCTTTTGTAGTGTTATAATTAAAAAGTATGCAGAAAATAAGTGAAAAGATTACAGAAACTGAGGGATTTTATGGACGTAAGAGAAGATTTAAGGAATATTGCAATCATTGCCCACGTTGACCATGGCAAGACAACGCTTGTTGATCAGCTTTTAAAGCAGAGCGGTATTTTCAGAGCAAATGAAAATGTCGAGGACAGGGTAATGGACTCAAACGACCTTGAGCGTGAAAGAGGAATCACCATTCTTTCAAAGCCAACGGCTGTAATGTATAACGGAATTAAAATAAATATAGTTGACACTCCCGGACATGCTGACTTCGGCGGTGAGGTTGAGCGTATTTTGCAGATGGTTGACGGCGTTGTATTGCTTGTTGACGCATTTGAGGGCTGTATGCCGCAGACAAGGTTCGTTCTTAAAAAAGCACTCGGACTCGGCAAAAAGCCGCTTGTAGTGCTCAATAAAATTGACCGTCCCGGCGCACGTCCCGAGGAGGTTGTTGACGAGGTGCTTGACCTCTTTATCGAGCTCGGCGCAGACGAAGACCAGCTTGAATTCCCTGTAATTTACGCTTCCGCACGTGACGGCTATGCAGGAACAGATTATCACGAGCTTGCTGAAGATATGAAGCCTCTGCTTGACGCTATTATAAACGAAATCCCTGCACCAAAGGGTGACATTAACGCCGGACTTCAGATTCTTGTGTCAAATATTGATTCAGACCGGTTTGTAGGCAGAATCGGCGTAGGCAGAATTGAAAGAGGCGTTGCCAAGAACGGACAGGCGGCAGTACTCTGTCACGCTGACGGCACAACTCAGAATGTAAGAATTGCAAAGCTTTACCAGTTTGAGGGACTGAAAAGGGTTGAGTGCGAGGAAGCAAAGCTCGGCGACCTCGTCTGCATAAGCGGTATTCAGGACATCAACATCGGTGAAACAATCTGTTCTACCGACTGTATAGAGCCTTTGCCTTTTGTTAAGATTGACGAGCCTACTGTTTCTATGAACTTTATCGTAAACAATTCTCCCTTTGCAGGCAAAGAGGGTAAGTACGTTACCTCCCGTAACCTGCGTGACAGACTTTTCAAGGAGATTGAAACAAACGTAGCTCTGCGTGTTGAAGAAACCGACAGTGCCGATACATTCAAGGTTTCGGGCAGAGGCGAGCTTCACCTTTCAATCCTTATTGAAACAATGCGCCGCCAGAATTACGAATTTCAGGTTTCACGTCCCGAGGTAATCACAAAGACTATTGACGGCAAGCTTTACGAGCCTATTGAATTCCTGATTATTGAAGTGCCCGATTCATATGTCGGAGCAGTTATGGAAAAGCTCGGCTCAAGAAAGGCGGAGCTTGTTAATATGGGAACACGTGACGGCGGTGTAACTCACATTGAGTTCAGAATTCCCGCAAGAGGACTTATGGGATATCGCCCCGAGTTTCTTACCGATACAAACGGAAACGGCATTATGAACCACGTTTTTGACGGCTATGAGCCGTACAAGGGCGAAATTGTAACACGTCATCAGGGCTCTCTTATCGCCTTTGAAACAGGCGAAACAGTAACCTACGGACTCTTTGCCGCACAGGAGAGAGGCAGACTCTTTATCGGAGCAGGCGTTCCTGTCTACGAAGGAATGATTGTCGGTGCAAGTCCTAAAGCAGAGGATATTACCGTAAACGTCTGCAAGAAAAAGCACATTACAAATACACGTGCGTCGGGTTCGGATGATGCATTAAAGCTCACACCGCCCACCCAGATGTCACTTGAACAGTGCCTTGAATTTATCGCTGACGATGAGCTTGTTGAGGTTACTCCCGAAAACATCCGTATGCGCAAACGTATTCTTTCAAAAGAACAGCGTATGAAACAGGCTTTCCGTAAGAAATAATGAGTTTTGTAATACTTGATTTGGAATGGAATGGCTCATACAGCACCGTTTTGCACCGATTTGTCAATGAAATAATTGAATTCGGAGCAGTAAAGGTTGACGATGAGTTTAATATTACAGATACTTTTTCTGTGCTTATAAAGCCGCAAATCGGCAAAAAGCTTTGCAGTAAGGTAAAAGAGCTTACCAAGATTACGAATGAGGAACTTAAGGAAAAGGGTATTCCGTTTCTCGACGCAGTAAACCGCTTTACCGAATTTTCGGGTGACAGCATTTTAATGACGTGGGGAACGTCGGATATTCACGCTCTGATTGAAAATTACAGCTATTTTACGGGTGATTTTCATCTGCCGTTTCTTAAAAGATACTGCAATTTGCAGGCTTACTGCGAGGGCTGTCTGGATTTGCACAATTCTTCAAGTCAGCTTGGACTTTCAAGCTGTGCCGAGCTGCTCGGAATTGAATTTTCGCAGGAGGAACAGCACCGTGCATTTTTTGATGCTGAATTAAGTCTTAAGTGTCTAAAAAAGTTATCAGACAAAAAGCCGCTCAAAGGCTTTGTCCTGAATGCAGATGATAATAATTTCTACGAAAAAATGACTTTTAAAACCCGGTTCATAACCGATTTAAACAGTGATGAAATTGATAAAAGTCAGATGAAATTCAAATGCGACTGCTGCGGAAAACAAGCGAGAAGAATGACGAATTGGAAAAGCCACAACAAGAGTTTTTCTGCCGAATTTTTCTGCAAACACTGCAACCGCAGATTCATAGGCAGAATTTCATTTAAAAAGAAGTTTGATGAAGTAATTGTAAAAAAGAAAATAGTTGAAAAGCGTGAAAAGCAAAAAGAAAATGACGGCACACCTGCCGTCGAGAGCGTATAGTTAGCGTATAATTAAAACTCCTGCAACCTAACTTTGTTGCAGGAGTTTTGTGCGTTTTCGCTGTTTATAGAATACCGGCTATTACTCTCTGAATTTTAGTAGCGTCTCCGATATCAATTGCTCCGTTTTTGTTCATATCTGCAATTGCAATCTGTTCATCAGTAAATTTTACTAATTCAGCACAGTATTTCTGAATTAAAGTTGAGTCTGCAACAGTAAGTACACCGTCACCGTTTACATCACCGTAAAGAGGTTCATTAATTTCATTTGTATATGCCTTAACAGTTGCATTGCCGATTTTGCAATCAAGAATTGATAATGATGAATCAATTTTCTTCCATTTGCCGTTTGAATAATATGATGATTGATTATCATTGACTTCAATGTTTGTATAGTATCCGTATTGGGTTTCGCAGGCGAGAATAGAATAGTCCTGTCCACCGCTTGTAAAGCATATATTAATTACTACAGCGTATTTTTCACCTTCGGACAGCTCAACGGGAGTATCAAGCGGTATGGTGAAGTAGCCGTTGTTTGCAAACGATTCGCTGCCTTTAGCGACGAGAGTTCCGAGTGTGGGGTTAACGTCTGAAGTAAGATTTTTGTATACTTCATAGTTTACCGTGCAATTCTCATATAATGACGTTACCGAAATAGCTTCAAGCTTTTCGTTGCCTCTTGCGGTAAAGAAGTTAGCCGATTTATATGCATCTTTTCCGAAATCATAAATCTGTGCGTCACCAAAGGCGATTCCGTCATACTGATATATGTTTTTGTACTCGTGGTTTGTTGTACCGTCGGATTTATATTTTGCGTTTTCTGCTTCAAAAACAACAGGTTCACTAAAACTCAAATCATAATATGAAAGATAAAAATATCCGTTGTTGCCCCAACTGCTGCCCCAGCTGTTTTTTACAATCCACGCACCGTCATTTGGAGGAGCAGTTTCAAAATTATTTTTTGAAAAGCTGTCGTCCCAGCCGACAAGTGTAATTCCGTGGTTAGGACTTTTATAATTGTTCTCGCTCGAAAGCTTTGCATTAAAGTAATAGCTTTTGTATGTATTGTTCCAGTATTTATCGTTTACAGTATTACCGGTCATTGAATCGGAACAGTAATACGAGGCGGCAACAGCACCTTTTGTATATATGTTTTCTTTAATTTCCTTTATGCTTGCGGCTACAGTGTTGCTGTCAAGAAGCTCTTGATACGTAACATTACCGTAAGCATCAGTTGTAAATGATACAGTTTCAGGCAGAAAGGTTGCATTCTTAAGATAAATATCAGATGTATTTTTGAGAGAACTGTCAAGCTCCGTACCGGACGAAAATTCATAGGGAGCCTTACTTTCATCAGCCGCCCCGTATCTTCTCATAAGTGTAGAAGAAGCCATATACATTGAACCGCCCAGCAAAAACGGAGAATACCCTGCTGATGAATATGTGTCATTGCCTGCATACAGGCTTTTATCTTTGCTGTTGTCAGCACCGTTGTAGTTAAACCATATTAAATGCTTTTCGGATAAATCAACAGATGAGTCTGCATTTCCTGACTTTACCAGTGATGATTCAAGAGAAGATATTGCAGAAAATGCCCAGCACGTTCCGTACGGATTCTGACTTTTTACCTTTGTAACAAGATTATTGTCTGCAAGATTGTATTTTGAGGGAAGATAGACAGCTTTAAGTAAATTATTATCAGCTTTTAGCTTATCAGCCTTAACATTTTGATTTTCTTCGATATATTGAAAACCGTTTTTATTTGTTTTAAGCTTAAAAAGAATTTCTGGGCTATTTGTTTCTGCTGCAAAAAAGGTAACAGACGCAGGCAATGTAATAAATGCACTTAAAAGCGTACAAAGCGTTGCTTTAAACAATCTATTTTTCATAAATGTATCTCCTATCAACAAAAAAATTAATTGATTTTTAATAATTATATCATATATTACTGTAAATTACAACGTAATCTCTTATATTTTTTTCCTGTTCTTCACAAAATGGTATATATTATTTCATATTTATTTCAAAGCGAGTTCATATAGTTTTCACTTTGCAAGATTATTATAATTACAACATAAAAAACAACAGCGAAAGCTGATTAACAGGAGGTAAACATAATGTCTGATTATTATAATGATAAGAATGATTTTAACAACGGCAATAACTCGCCCGAAAATCAGAACACAAACAGCAACGATGTCTACAGCAGTTCCGACAGAACTTCTTCAGAATCAAAAGCAAACGAGAGCTCTTATGAATGGAATTCAAACAGTTCTCAGACTAACTCAAACGGAGAATACCATTACTCCTATATAAACGGAAATAACGAAAACGCTTCTCATAATCCCAATAATTATGAAAGTGCTTATTCAGCCCCGAATTCATCAAACACAACGTCAGACAGCACAGATTCTCAGAACAACTATTCTTCTGCTTCATATTCCGATTCCGGCTATAACGGTTATTCTTCGGGCTACGGTACAAACACCTCATACGGTACTCAGAACGGATACAATTCTCAGAGTCCGTACGGCACTTATTCAAATACCGCAGGTCAGAATGTTTCTCCCTACGGACATCAGCAGAATGCACACAAGGTTAAGGTTAAAAAACAGAAGGTCAAAAAACCGAAAAAGCCTGCTTCAAGAGGCTTTGTGGCAGCAATGCTTGTGATTTCAATTCTCTGTTCCGCAGCACTCGGCTTTGGCGGCGGTTATCTTGC
>JBJEOX010000291.1:0-1757 GCA_051880935.1 Ruminococcus sp. | reverse complement strand
CGTATCAAAAGGAACGTCCTTTTCAAGCGTTACAACGGCTGTTCCCTTTTCGTGGCTTGCAACAGCCTGCGTTACACCGTCAAGCTCTTCGAGCGTTTTTTTGACTGTTGCCTCGCAGTGTGGGCACATCATTCCTTCAATTTTTATTGTCTTTTCCATATTTACATTCTCCTTTTCAAGTGTATTTAATGTTTCGGTGTTTTTATTATTCCTGCGGATTTTTGCAAAATTCAGCCGCAGAGCGTTTGTGACAACACAGAAGCTTGACAGACTCATTGCCGCTGCCGCAAACATCGGGTTTAATCTCCAGCCAAACAGAGGTATGAACAAGCCTGCGGCAATCGGAATTCCGATTGCGTTGTAGATGAATGCCCAGAACAGATTTTCGTGAATATTCCTGAGCGTTGCACGTCCGAGCCGTATTGCGGCAGGCACGTCTGAAAGCTTGCTTTTCATTAATACAACGTCAGCTGCATCAATTGCTACGTCTGTTCCTGCACCGATTGCTATGCCGACATCGGCGCTTGTAAGTGCAGGTGCGTCATTGATTCCGTCACCAACCATTGCAACTCTGCTCTTTTGCCTCAGCTTTGAAACAACCTTTTCCTTGCCGTCGGGCAGAACGCCTGCGATTACCTCGTCAACACCTGCAAGCTTTCCGACTGCGTTTGCTGTTTTTTTGTTGTCGCCTGTAAGCATAACTACGTGCAATCCCATATTGTGAAGCTCTTTTACCGCCTCGGCACTGTCCTCTTTTATTTCATCGGCTACGGCTATAATACCGAGAAGCTTATTTCCTTTAACGAAATATAGCGGTGTTTTGCCTTCGTCAGCAAGCTTTTCTGCTGTCGTAATTGCAGTATCGGGAATTTTTGCAAATTCGGAAACGTACCTTAAATTACCGCCGTAAACTGCTTCACCCTTTAAAATTCCCGACAAGCCGCTGCCTGAGGATATTTTAAATTCGTCAACTTCATCGGGAGTCAGTCCGTCCTCGCTCGCTCTTTCAACGACAGCCTTTGCAAGAGGGTGCTCGCTTTTACATTCAAGCGCAAGAGCCGTTTTCATCAATTCTGTATTGTCTGACTCAACGGAAAGAATATCGGTAACCTTTGGCTCGCCTTTTGTAATTGTTCCTGTTTTATCGAGTGCAACAATTTTGATTTTGCCCGACTGTTCGAGTGATTCGGCGGTTTTGAACAGAATTCCGTTCTTCGCTCCTACTCCGCTTCCCACCATAATAGCAACAGGTGTTGCAAGACCGAGTGAGCAAGGACAGCTTATTACAAGCACAGAAATCGCTCTTGCAAGTGCAGAACCTACGCTCTCGCCTACTAATAACCATACAGCGGCTGTGATTAGGGCAATAGCAATTACAACGGGAACGAACACGCCTGAAACCTTATCTGCCGCCTTTGCAATCGGTGCTTTTGTAGCTGATGCATCGCTCACCATTTTTATAATCTGCGAAAGCGTTGTATCTTCGCCTACTCGTGAGGCTTCGCATTTTATGAATCCCGACTGATTGATTGTCGCCGCTGAAACAACATCACCCCTGCTTTTATCAACAGGTATACTCTCGCCTGTCAGAGCCGATTCATTCACCGCACTGTTGCCCTCGATAATTATTCCGTCAACGGGAATACTCTCGCCCGGACGGACTACAAAAATATCGCCTTTCTTAACCTTATCAATTGAAACCGGAGTTTCTTTGCCGTCAACAAGAATTACCGCAGTTTTAGGAGCGAGTCTGATAA
>JBJEOX010000290.1:0-1757 GCA_051880935.1 Ruminococcus sp. | reverse complement strand
CGGCAGTAAAATACTTCCCCGCTTGTGATTCTTCGTATACCACAATTTCAACAGCATTAGCATCAATCGGCGTTGACAACAGCTATGCTTACAGAAAAGAAATAGCAGCTGTAAACGATATCACAGACTATTCAGGAACAGCCGAACAAAACACACAAATGCTTAACCTTCTCAAGCAGGGCAAGCTGATTGTTCCGTAATTTTCAATATTACATAATAATATACGGCACCTGAAAATGGTGTCGTATATTTGTTTTAGCTAAATGATTATTCCTTTATATTAATAAAATATTGATTCTCAGATATTGCAAGGAAGTGATTTAATATGTTAAAGAAATTCAAAAAATATATATCCTTAGCTTTAACAGCTATAATTTTAACAAGCTCATTAGCAAGCTTTTCATTACCTGTTTCGGCAGATACTGTTGCAACTGATGCACAAATGGCCGTAATCAGAACCATTATTTATGCAGTTGAAACCGGAGGTCAGGTTTACGGCAATGTTCGTTATGACGATTTTACCGAAGCATACACAAATTCTTCAATTGAATATGCAATCACTATCGGCGGAGGTCAGTGGTATGCTACCGAAGCGCAAAGGCTTCTTAATTTAATACGTTCTACAGACCCCGAAACATTCAGCAGTCTGGATACAGCAGGTATCGGAACAGACCTTGACACAAAGGATTGGAGTACATATCAGGTTTCAAAAACATCGGCAAAGGCATTGTGTATACAGAAGATAATCAGTTCATCTGTCGGAATTAAATGTCAGGATCAGTTAATGGACGACCAGATGTCAACGTATATGTCGGAAGCGAGAGCTCTTGGAGTTACTGACTTAGATTCACAAATGATGTGCGCAAACTTCAGACATCAGGGCGGATTAAGCGCCGTGAAGCGAATTCTTGCAAAAACATCACAGCCCTATACGCTTGATAATCTCTACGCAGCCTGTCAGACCGATACAGGCAACCAGGTGGGCACTTATAAATCCAGACAAAAAATGGTTTACGAATCACTAAAAAAATATCTTCCGATAGCAGGAGCAATACTTGACACAAGCAACCCGGCAAATATAGGAGTTGACTTCTATGCACAAATAAGCTTTTCAGGCAAGAATTTTTCGCTCAGCGGCAGTAATGTAATTCTTTACACACCAAGCACATCAAACGCTCAAAAATGGCGTTTTATTCTTCAGAATGACGGAAGCTATAAGATTATAAATCAAAAGGATAATAAATGTCTTAGCGTTGATGGCTCAAGCAGTATTTCCGGTGCAAATGTCATAATAGATACGGATAACGACTCGATCGGGCAACGATGGTTTCTTTATGAGAGCGACGGTAAATATACGTTAAGAGCCGCTTGTTCTGAAAGCTGTGTGCTTGATGTTACCAACGCCGATACTGCTGACTACACTAACATCAGACAGTATACATATACCGGTTTATCGGAGCAAAAACTCACAATCAATAAGACAGGCGACGCTGAAACAGTTCCGACAACCGTAGCAATATCATATTTCCCTGCGTGTGACTCTTCGTACACTACAATATCAACAGCGCTAGATTCAATAGGCGTTGACAGCAGCAAGGAATACAGAACTAAAATAGCTGAGGCAAACGGAATAACCGGCTATACGGGAACAGCAGAACAAAACACTCAGATGCTTAATCTGCTCAAGGCAGGTAAGCTTATAAAACCGGCTGATACTGAATCAACCGAAGCTACTGTTCCTACGGAGAGCACTACCG
>JBJEOX010000289.1:0-1759 GCA_051880935.1 Ruminococcus sp. | reverse complement strand
TGTCAGGACAGGGCATTGCAAATCCGCTTGCCACAATTCTGTCGGTTGCTATGATGCTCCGCTACTCTCTCGACAGACCGCAGGCGGCTGACGCAATTGAAAACGCTGTTGCAAGGGTGCTTGAAACTCACCGCACACCTGATATTTACGAAGAGGGTATGACTAAGGTCGGCTGCGAGGAAATGGGCGACCTCGTTTGCAAAATGCTTTAATAGGGTGATATAATGCAGTATTTTGATATGCATTCTCACATTCTTCCGAGCTTTGACGACGGAGCAGAGACGGTTGATGACAGCCTTGGACTGCTCGATTGTCTGAAAAAGCAAGGTGTCTCAAACGTCTGCTTTACGCCGCATTTCTATACAAATGAAATGAGCGTTGAACGTTTTCTCGAAAAGCGCAGAGTTGCCTATGAGAATTTTCTGCCGTATAAGCCCGTTAATATGAATATCGTCCTCGGTGCAGAGGTTTACGTTTCGAAGTATTTGTTTAGCAGCGACGATTTGTCGGAGCTGACCTATGGAAAGTCACGCTATATTCTCACGGAATTCAGCTACAGCTCCTCATTTTCAAACAAGTCAATGCACCAACTCAATATGCTGATTGAGAATCACAGGCTGATTCCCGTACTTCCGCACGTTGAGCGCTACGATATTCTGATTAACGATACGGAAGCTTTGCGGGAACTGCGGGATATGGGCGTAGTGATTCAGACGAACATAGGCAATTACACGAAGAAAAGCTCAATTTTTAAGCGCAGGAAGTTGTTGAAGCTGATAGGCGATGGAATGATTGATATTCTCGGAACCGACGCACATTCAATGACTCACAACACCCCGGAGGTGTATGCGCAGGCTGTCGAAATGATTGCCGAAAAATGCGGTCAGATAACGGTAAGAAAAATGATGCAGAACGCTGAAAAAATCTTCACAGCTGCACTCGGAGAGCCGTTAGGAGAAGAATATTCGGAATAAAAAAGTAATAACATAATTGCAATTGTTATTTATACAACATAATATCAATTTATCGGTCGGGTAACAGTGGTTTAAATCATTGTTACCCGATTTTTTGACTAACATTTGACTAATATTTTTGCGAAAAAGTACGATTATTTGCGATTGCTTACGGTATTTGTAAAAGCAAAAACCGCACCGAAAACACCTCAAAACGGCTTTTCTGTACCGGCGTTATTTCCGGCTGTAAGCCTGCCTGCACTTGTTTATTTTGCAGTAAACGGTGCAATTAAAGATTTGTTTCGTGTATATTTTTATGACAATATTTTTCTGTATTCCGACGGCTCTCAAGGCGAATCGTTTATAGCAAAAATATACGAAGCTTTCTTAAATAAAGCGGAAATAAGAAGACAGCGAAAGTACAGTATCCTGTTTTTTGATGTTGCTTTATTGGCTGTATCCGACAAAACACAAAAGTAATTTACAGAAGCAAAATAATGTAATTGTATTATAAACAATGTTTACTTTAAATTTACAGTGATTTGATAGAAAGCAATAAGTAAATTATATAAAATTAAATCGAAGCTTTATGAGCTTTGTAATTTTGATTTGAAAATCATTAATGTTTTAAATTCAGGAGGAAAAATATGTTAAAGAAGAGAATAATTGCGTCTGTGCTTGCAACGCTGAGTGCTTTTTCGTTGCTTACATCAACAGGCGTGAATGCAGAAGAGTTAAATCAGGGCTTTGAAAATAAAGACGCTTCCCTGAAATTCAACGGCAGATGCACCATGTCTTCGGGAGTG
>JBJEOX010000288.1:0-1766 GCA_051880935.1 Ruminococcus sp. | reverse complement strand
ATTGCGTTGCAATTTATGAAACGGGACGTCTGGGAAGCCGTCCCCTACGGATATATATGGAACATTTTCATTACAATCGTAGGGGAAGGGTTCCTACACGTCCCGAAACGTTACCGACATATCAATTTATAATTCGGGCAACCGTTTTATCTATACAATCCGACTTTTCACTCGACAAATTATGGTTTTATCACAAGCTAAGTCGATAAAATCAGCTTAGCTTGTGATATAGTTAGTAACAATAATTTTTATTCAGCGGATTTCAGAATAACGGTTGACTGAGATGGAAGTGTAAGCTTTCCGTCTTTAAGCTCAACGTGCTTGTCAGAGCTTTCTGCAACAAGGTCAGCTCTTACAACTGCATTCTTAATCATATCATCGGTAATTTCAAGCGTTTTGCTTTCTTTTGCATTGAAATTGTGAATCACAAGAAGCTTTGAGCCCTCGTACTCTACGTAGTACGCACCGACATTATTATCATTAAATCCCTGCATTCCGGTAATTGTACCCCTTGCAAGCTCAGGATTCTGATTTTTTATCTTGATAATTCTGCGGTAATAGTTGAGCAGAGAGTCCTTGTCCTCAAGCTGCTGCTTAACACCGCCGCCTGTCGGCTCGTCAAATTCATCGCCAATACCGTTTACAAAAATACTCGGCATATCTGCTGTATCAAAAATCATAGCCGTTCTGTATGCGGCGTCATTAGTTGTGTTGGGTGCCTTGATACCGATTTCCTCGCCGTAATATATGAACGGGTTGCCCGGGAAGAGCATATAGAGTGCTGCGGCAAGCTTTTCGTAGCCCAAGCCCTGACCTTCAAGCGTGTTCGCAATTCTCACCTGGTCGTGATTTGACAGGAAAAGTGCATTGATTGCATTTTCGTTGCTCTCTTTCATCTTCTTGTCATAATTCATAACCTTTTTTACGATTGCTACGCCGTTCTGCGTTACAACGTTTTCAACAAACAAACCTGACGACTGGGCAAACTTAAAGGCAAACTGACTGTCAATCCCCGACTTAAAGAGTTCCTGAATATCCGAATCGTCGGTCCAGTTTTCGCCGACCATATAAACGTCGGGATTTATCTCCTTGCAGGTGTCATAGAACCACTTCAAAAATTCAGTACCGTCTGTGCTTTTATTTGTGTAGTATTTGCAGGCGTCAAGTCTGAAACCGCCAACGCCTCTGTCAAGCCAGAATTTTGCAATCTTCTTGAATTCCTCACGTGTTTTTTCGGAATTTAGATTCCACTCAGGCATTTCGTGCGAGAAATTTGCCTCGCACTCATATCCGTTAGCAAGTGAATTTGTCGGAGTTCCTGAATCGAAGTAAGAGCTTTTGTGAATTTCAAAGTATTCAGCATTTCCGTCGAGCTTGCCCTCGCTGACTTCTTCAACAGCCTTAGTATAAAGCGGATTGTTCGAAGAAATGTGGTTGAGAACAAGGTCGATAATTACCTTGATTCCACGCTTGTCACACTCAGCAATCAGCTCGTCAAAATCTTCAAGCGTACCAAAATCGGGGTCAATGTCGTAGTAATTCTCAACATCATATTTATGATAGGACTTTGAAGGCATAATGGGAGTAAGCCAGATACCATCTATGCCAAGGTCGTCACCGGTGTTCGGGTCGCCGTCATTGAGATAGTCGAGCTGTGAAATAATGCCCTGCAAGTCGCCAACATCATCTCCGTTGGAGTCGCAGAAGGAATGGACGAAAATTTCATAGTAGTTGCGGTACTTGTCGTCCGAAGCAGTAGCTGTTAT
>JBJEOX010000287.1:0-1775 GCA_051880935.1 Ruminococcus sp. | reverse complement strand
GACTTCAAAAAATGCTTTTACATCGCAAAGCTCATCGGGGAAAACATCGCCGAATACTTCTTTGGCAATTCTCCCTATCTGCTCATTTTCTCGCTTTATTGCGTTTGCTTTTTGCTTTCGCAAAGCAGAAGCACGCTTTGCAATTTTTTCAAGCTCTTTGTCGTAGTCGTACATTTTGCAACACCTCGAATTATTTAAAAACTCAAAATATAAGATAAAATTTCTTATGTGTGCTTTAGAGTGTAATAAGAGTGAAATAAAATATTTTAGCCTGTAAATTGACAGCAAATTTGACTGCATTGACAGTAATTTTGACTGCAATTTACATTTTTTTAACTTAACTCAACTTAATCCAATTTTATCTTGGCAAGATTAATTTAGCCAGTGTTTAAGCCATTTTTAGGCATTTTAAGAAAATTAGGCAAAAAATAAAGACGGTTTCGAAAAACCGTCTGATTGGTTGCGGGAGCCGGATTTGAACCGACGACCTTCGGGTTATGAGCCCGACGAGCTACCGAGCTGCTCTATCCCGCGATATTTATTTGCGCTGTTTCATACAGCTTTATTATTCTATCACTATATGCGCCTTTTGTCAAGCATTATTTTCATCATATCTTAATTTATTAAAATTATATGCTTTCGCACACGATTTATGCGCATTTCACCGTCCGATTTGCCCCTCTTGCCTTAAAAATGCTGACAAAATCCTCATTCGATAGTATAATCGCATTGTACCCGAAAGGAGGGGGCAAATTGAAGGTAGAACTCAACATCTCAAAGGAAGTAAAACAGCCCTACGCTGTCATCTATTCCGACTCGCTCACCGACGAAATCGCCTCGGCAGTTATGTATCTTGAAAACACAGGCAAAATCATAACTGGCGAGGACAACGGCAGAATCGCAATTCTTCAGCCGTCGGAAATCTATATGGTCAGGGTCGAAAACGAACGCACCGTAATCTACGGCAAGGACAAAAAATTCGTGTCACCAAAACGCCTTTATCAGCTTGAAGAACAGCTCGGCAACGGCTTTATGAAAATTTCAAAGTCAACCGTCATAAACTTAAGCCACATAAAATGCGTTGAGCCGTCGTTCAAGGGTATGATGAGCCTTGTTATGAAAAACGGCGTGACAGACTGGATTTCACGCAAATATCTGCCCGACTTCAAAAAATATCTGGGCATTTAGGAGGATTTTATTATGAAAAATGTTATCAAATCAATCGCACTCGGCATTGGCTGGGGATTTACGGTTTTAGTTGTGTACCTTACAATCGGCGTAAGCATCAGCAGTGATTTTCTTGCAGGTATTGCACAGGCTGATTTTATCAAATACGTAATCTGCTCCGCTGTAGTCGGTCTCGCTTTTTCCGTTCCGTCGCTTATTTATTACAACGAGCGCATTTCAAAAGTCTTGCAGGTGATTATCCACCTCGGCACAGGCTTTGCAATCTACGTTCCCGTTGCGTTTTTTGCAGGCTGGATGCCTACAGGCTACGGTGCAATTGCCGTTGCAGTTTCACTTCTCTGCGCAGTTGTATTTGCGCTTTTAGTATGGTTCTGTTTTGCGCTCTACTACAGAAAGCAGGCTCAGGAAATCAACAGAAAAATAATTGAAAAACAGCAGGCAAAGTAAATTCAAAATGTACTTATAATTTATATCAGATGAAAATTAATATTAAGTCTGAAAGCTAAACAATAATTCAGTCAATTAACAATGTACAATTATGGTCGAGTGGATAGGTTGCAATAATTTAAAAGTATAGCGCCCGAATT
>JBJEOX010000286.1:0-8756 GCA_051880935.1 Ruminococcus sp. | reverse complement strand
TAAAGGTCTATCTTAAAGACAGAATGGCGATTATACTTTCAATGTTGACGCAGATTATCGTGCTCGGACTGTATCTGCTGTTTTTAAAGGGCAACTATCTTGATACGGTAAGAGAAAACCTCGGCGAGCTTGAAAGTCTTGTCACCGACGGAGCGATTGAGGCGCTCATAAATTCGTGGCTTATCGCAGGCGTAATCGGAACATCGGTAGTCACTGTTGCGCTCAATTCGCTTTCGGTAATGGTTTCCGACAAGCAGAACAAAATCAATTACGACTACGGCGCATCTCCCGTAAAGGGAAGTACTGTTGTGCTGTCATATTTCAGCGGCGCTGTAGTAAACACAATTATAATCAGCTCAATTCTGCTTACGGCAGGACTTATCTTCATAGCAGTAGGCGGAACATTTGTGTACTCCTTTACCGACATTCTCTGCATTTACGGACTGACAATTCTCGGCTCAGTTTCATCAACGCTTTTGCTTATGGTTTTCGCATCGTTTTTCAAGAAAACTTCCACTTTAAGCTCATTCAACGTGATGATTTCAGCGGCAATCGGATTTGTAATCGGTGCATATATCCCCGTTTCGCAGTTCAGCGAGGGAGTGCAGACGGCTGTTAACCTCGTTCCCGGCTCGCAGATTGCAGGAATGATGAGAAACGTGCTTATGAACCCTGCAATTGAGAATATCAACGATATGTTAGGCGGTGCCGACAAGGGAATGTTTGCCGAAAGCGTAAAGGAAATTTTCACTCTGAAAATGAATTTGTTTGACAACGAAGTCGGCTTCGGCTTTATGATGACGTACTCGCTTATAGCAATAGCAGTATTTTTGATTCTGAACCTCGTTTCATACAAATTCAGCTCAATTTCAAAGGAATAACAGGATAACAACAAGGCGATTGCAAACGCAACCGCCTTGTTTTTTAAAAAGCTTTTATGTAATATCCTTTAACCAAATTGTCTTTCCAAATAATCTTTAATTCTTTTATTACCTTTCGGGATATGTAGGTTAAACAAGACAACGATTAAGGAAAAGAACAAAATACCGAATATTGCATCATAATCGAAACTATCTATATTAATTATTATTGCGCCAAAAACGATTAGCGCAGTAATAATAAAATATATATTTACGCAAGATATGCCTATAATTCTGTATTTGTCCTTAACCCTAACTACTTTGCCATAAAAGAAGGATTTAACTTTAGACTGAGAACCCCATCTATCTGTTGCTCCATCTTCGTAAAATAAACACATAAAGTTTTTGCTGTTTCTGACCCAGTTTATTCCTAAATCATATTCTCTATGAAAAAAAGGATATTTATGGCATGTTTTATTTGAAAGGATAATTTCAATTTCTTTTAGTGAAAGATTGGTTTCAATATTTATTAACATCACGCCATATCTCCCTGAATATTACCTATATATCAATCTATAATTCGGGCAACCGTATTGTCAAAACAAACCGACTTTTCCACTCGATTTGCGTGTCGAGGCACTCGACCGATTTGCCCGCAGGGGCACCCTGCCGATTTGCGTGTCGAGGCACTCGACCGATTTGTCCGCAGGGGCACCCTGCCGGCTTACCAGATTCCGAGGACGTGCTGCATTAAAATGCTTACGCCGGTAATTGCAACCCAGCAGGTGAAACCCAGTAAAATCGGCTTGCCGCCTGTTTTTACAAGCTTTACAATGTTGGTGTTTAGTCCGATTGCCGCCATAGCCATTACAATGAAGAATTTGCTGAGCTGTTTTAAGAAACCGAAAATGTTGTTTGCAATATCAAGAGCCTGTCCTGTCAACACAGAAGTGGCAATTGTCGTAATTACCGATGCGAGCACAAAATAGAGAATGAACATCGGAAAAATCTTTTTAAGGCTTACCTTTGTTTTTGAGCCTGAATTTCCGTTTTTCTCTTTTCTCATTCTTACAAAGGCGAGAACAAGCGTAATCGGGATAATTGCAAGCGTTCTTGTCAGCTTTACGATTGTTGCAGAGTCAAGCACCATTGAGCCTGTGCCGTGCATTGAATCCCACGTTGAAGCGGCGGCAGTTACCGACGAGGTGTCGTTTACTGCTGTTCCTGCAAAGAGTGCAAAGCCCTCGTTGCTCATTCCGAGAAAACCTCCGAGCGTCGGGAAAATCAGAGCCGCAATTACGTTGAAAAGGAAGATAACCGAGATTGACTGTGCAATTTCCTCGTCGTCAGCGTCAATTACGGGAGCGGTTGCGGCAATTGCCGAGCCGCCGCAGATGCTTGAGCCGACGCCGATAAGCGTTGCTGTTTTTGACGGTACCTTTAAGAGCTTGTACATTGCGAAAGCAACTATAAGTGAAGTTGCAATTGTTGACAGAATTATCGGGAGCGAGGTAAGACCAACCTTGCCGATTGTCGCAAGGTTAAGTCCGAAACCGAGCAGAATTACTGCGTATTGAAGAATCTTTTTTGAGGTAAACGCAATACCGCTTGTGAATGCGTCTTTCTTTTTAATGATAAGCGAAAGAATCATTCCGACGATAATTGCGATTACAGGTGCGCCGATAACCTCAAGCGCAGGAACAAACATTACAATCAGCCAAGCAGGAACTGCAATTGCAAGGCAAAGCAGTATTCCCAAAACATATTTTTTCATAAAATATCCTCCATATTTTTAATTGTAAATTGTTAATTGTCAGAAGTCCCAGTCGGGGATAAAGTCTGTGCTTGCAGAAGTCAAATCCTGCGTAAAGCCGTCAAGTCCGAGAGTGTAAAGTGTCGATTTTACCTTGTCGTATTCACGGCGTGTTATTGTACGGTTGATTTTCGGAAAATCGTGCGCCTTGTTAACAGGCACATACTGACACATAAGGCTTACAAGAACCTGTTTGCCGTAGCTGCGCTTTATTATGTCAAGCACGCCGAGGCTGTTTTTTGTGTGAGAGGGAAGAATCAGGTGGCGCACAATTACGCCCTTTTTCATCATACCGTCAGAGTCGAATACCGGCGTTCCGACCTGAAAAATCATCTCTTTAATTGCGGCTGAGGCGGTGTTTACGTAGTTCGGCGCAGAGGAATATTTTATTGCGAGGGCGTCGTCGGAATATTTGAAATCGGGCAGATAGATATCAACAAGACCGTCGAGTATTGACAGAGTTTTCGGGCTTGTGTAACCGCTGCAATTGTACACAATCGGTACAGACGGCTTGTAAATGTCAAGGCTTTCTGCAACGGCAGTCACGTAATGGTCGGCAGTAACAAGGTTAATGTTGTGCACGCCTGAGCTTTCAAGCCTTTTGTAGCAGTCTGCAAGCTCTCCGGGCGTTACGGCTCTGCCCTTGTGACCGTCAGAAATTTCGTAGTTCTGACAGAAAACGCATTTTAAAGTACAGCCTGAAAAAAACACAGTGCCGCTTCCTTTTGTGCCGCTGATGCAGGGTTCTTCGCCAAAATGCGGCGCAACTCTTGCAACAACAGGCAGAGTGCCTGCGCCGCAAAATCCGTTGCCCTGATGCTCGGTGCGGCAGGCGTTGCACTTTCTCGGACAGAGATTGCAAATCATAAAAAATCACCCCGACTATTGTAGCATAAATGCTAAATAAAGTCGAGGACAAGATACAATAATATTATACGCAGAAATCGGTTAGATAATCTTCTACAATATCATCAATATGACACAATTCTATTTCAAGCTCGTTGCACATATTTACAAGCAAAATAATATCATTATAGTTTTTTGTAATTCTTTTTATTGATTTAACAAGCTTCCCTCGTGAGAAAATATCAATACCGTACTCGTTTTCAGAGCAATATTTTATGCAATTAAATTTATATTCTATCATTATATCCCGTGCTTTCGCCTAATGTTAATTTAGTTCACTAAAAATCATACCATTCCAATAGGGAAATGTCAAGATATTTACAAAAAACAACATAATATTATTGAAATATCGTAAGTATAAACATTTTTTATTATATTGCTGATGATTTTTTGCACTAATATTACATTGCTTTTTTGCCGAAAAATATAGTAATAATTATTTTGAATTATTTTATTGAAATATAAAGGAAAATATTGTATAATTTTATATGCGAATATATTATTACTTGCGGATTTTATATCGCATATTGCTTTTACGTTGGAAGCAATGCAAAATACTCACAAACTTTTTTTGAAATTCGTGTCTGTTCAGGAAACGGGAGTGTAGAAAATCAGGAGTTTTTAATGATTTATGTTGAAAACCTTAGAAAGGAATTTAAGAAAACAATCAAGGAACCCGGCTTAAAGGGCAGTTTAAAGTCGTTTATTAAGCCGAAAAAGGAAATTGTCGCTGCGGTTAAGGACATTTCCTTTGATGTGCAAGAGGGCGAAATCCTCGGTTTTATCGGTCCCAACGGTGCAGGCAAGTCAACCGTAATCAAGATGCTTACGGGTATTCTTTCGCCCACGTCGGGAAAATGCACAATCAACGGAAAAGACCCTCAGAAGGACAGAAAAACATATGTAAAGGAAATCGGCGTTGTTTTCGGTCAGCGTACTCAGCTCTGGTGGGATTTGCCGCTTACCGAAACCTACACTGTGCTAAAGGAGATTTACGAGGTTGACGACAGCCGCTTTAAAAAGCGTATGAGCTTTTTAAACGAGGTGCTCGAGCTTGACAGCTTTATCAACAGCCCCGTGCGTACGCTCTCGCTCGGTCAGCGAATGAGAGCCGATATTGCGGCGTCGCTTCTCCACAGTCCGAAGGTGCTGTTCCTTGACGAGCCGACAATCGGACTTGACGTTGTCGTAAAGGACAACATACGCAAGGCGATTGCAAAAATCAATGAGGAGGAGCACACCACCGTTGTGCTTACAACTCACGACCTGGAGGATATCGAACTGCTGTCAAAGCGGATTGTTATGATTGACAAGGGCAGTAAGGTGTTTGACGGAAAAATAACAGATTTAAAGGAAAAATACGGTCAGATGAGGGAGCTTGCGTTTGTAAGCCCCGATGAAAATGCGCTGAAAGCCCTCGGCTATGCCGAAAAATTCGGTCTTTCCGATGACGATTTGATTCAGGAGCAGGACGGAACAAGCTGTAAAATAAGATTTAACAGCGCAATTGTGCCCGTCAGCGATATGCTTTCCTACACCCTCTCGAAAATCAACGTCAAGGATATTAACGTAAAAGACGCTGATATTGAGGAGATTATCCGCCGCCTTTATAAGGAAGGGGTTGAGTGATTTGCGCAGAAAGCTGAAAATCTATACCCCTTTTATTAACGCAGGAATGCAGGAAATGTCCACCTACAGGGCAAACTGGCTTTTCTATATCCTCGGCGACGTGCTTGCCTGCTTTGTATCGTTCTTTGTGTGGGAGGCTGTTTTTATCTCAAACGGCGGCGAGTCGTTTATGGGCTTTGACAAGAGCGATATGGTTGTTTACATCTTTATGTCGTTTCTGACAGGTCAGGTGATAAGCAGCGGCGGCACCTACAACATAGGCGAGGAGGTTAAGGACGGCTCAATCGCAATGAGAATGATTAAGCCGATAAGCTACAACGCAACCTTTCTTTTTCAGGAAATCGGCAACAAGCTAATGGAAATCGGCGTTATTTTTATTCCGCTTGTTGCAGGCGTTGAAATTTACCGCTTTGCCGTTACGGGAAGTTTAAAATTTGATATTTTAAAGTTTTTAATCTATCTTGTTTGCTGCGTTTTTGCGTATGCAATCAACTTTTTCTTCAATATCTGCTACGGCTTTACGGCGTTTGTGTTCAAGAATCTCTGGGGCTCAAATATGCTCAAAAATACGGTAGTCAGCTTTTTGTCGGGCGCAATAATTCCGCTTGCGTTTCTGCCCGACGTGCTCAAAAACGTGCTTATCTGCCTGCCGTTTTCATCGCTTACATACACGCCCGTAATGATTTATATGGGAATGTATACGGGATATGAGCTGTTGTTCTTCGCAGGAGTTCAGATTTTCTGGGCGGTCGTATTCTGGCTGCTTTCAAAGGTAATCTGGAAGTGCGTAATCAACCGACTTTCAATTCAGGGAGGTTGATTGTATGTTCAGAGAAATTAAAAGAGCCTTGAAAATGCACCGC
This sequence comes from Ruminococcus sp., assembly GCA_051880935.1. Lineage (GTDB taxonomy): Bacteria > Bacillota > Clostridia > Oscillospirales > Acutalibacteraceae > Ruminococcoides. The sequence goes on along the minus strand of JBJEOX010000286.1, from coordinate 2,685 downwards.
ATTTTCATTGTGCAGGAGCTTAAAAGATTCACCGAATACAAGGGCGACTTCCTGACGGGTGCAATCGGCTTGCTGCTTGCACAGCTTTGCAGTATCGTTTTTATCTCGGTTATCTTCGGTCAGATTCCCGAGCTTATGGGCTGGAAATACAACGAGGTAATGTTTATCTACGGCTTTTCGCTGATTCCAAAGGCACTTGACCACTTGTTCTTTGACAACCTCTGGTCTGTCGGATATTTCATCGTGCGCAAGGGCGACTTTGACAAGTACCTTACACGTCCGATAAATCCGCTTTTCCACGTTATGGCTGAAAAATTTCAGGTTGACGCATTCGGCGAAATGGTAATCGGAATTATTCTTCTGTCCTGTTCACTGCCTTCAATCGAGGTTGAATGGGGAATAGGCAAGGTACTGCTTGTAATCGTTGCAATCATCTTTGCATCGTTCATTTATACGGGCATAAAAATCGGAACGGCGGCAATTGCGTTCTGGACAAAGCGCAGCGGAAACATAACCTTTATGTTCTATATGGTAAATGATTTTGTAAAGTACCCGATTGACATTTACAACAACGTTGTCCGTTCTGTGCTTACATATATCATTCCGTTTGCGTTTACGTCATATTTTCCTGCTCTCTACTTCCTTACGGGAGAAAATCCGCTTTTCAATATAGGGATGACAATTGTTGTTGCGATTATTGTAATGACAATCGGCGTGCTTATCTGGAACAGGGGAATCAAAGCGTACGAATCAGCAGGAAGTTGATGTAATATGATAGATTTTATTTCTGACAATTTCATACTTTGCATAACGGCAGTCTATGTGCTGTTGGGAATGATAATGAGCATTAAGCTGAAAAATTCCGATATGAAAATTGTTGACAAATACGGCAAAAGCTTTGCGGAAATTCCCTTTCGCATAAGACACAGAATTTTGCTTAACGGAAAATGGATAAAGATGCAGTACGCAATAACGGTTGTGCTGATTTATGCAGTAATGCTTGTAAGGCTGAATAAAATTTTTTCGTTGCCTTTTGCGGTGCTTATTTCACTTCCTGTTTCATTTTTGTTTGCATTTGTTTTCTTTGAGGGAATACTTTTTGTGTCGGCATTTGTGCGCAGGCTGATTTCCGTAAACAGTGCCTCGCTTAATGTTATGTTTTCGTCAATAATCTTTATTTTAGCGGCGCTCTGCATTTATTTTGTAACAAGAGAAAACCTTGATTTCAATCAATTTATTTTGTCGCAGATTTGCCTTGGCTGCTGCTATGTTATGATGTTGTTTGTGCTGATTCTGGTGCTCAAAGAGGCTAACAGCGGCGACAGTCTGCTGACTTTCAGAAACATCTGGAAGTCGGCAATTCTGATAATAATGCTGTTTATCGTTGTGCTGTCGCTAATGTCCTGCTGTTGCCTTTTGCACAACGCAAATGCTTTTGACGGCGTAAAATACGGAATTGCGGATATTTTTTACTATACCGCTATTACCTTTGCAACGGTGGGCTACGGCGATATTGTGCCTGTTTCATTGGCGGCAAAGGCTGTATCGGTTCTGACGGTTATTACGAGTATATTGTGCATTACTGTACTGCTGAGCGAAATTGCAGGACTTAAAAAGAAGTCTGATGATAAACGATAATTTGTTGATTGCCTCGGCGGTGTGACACAGCATTTGGATATTTTAAACAAAAAGCGTTCGTAAACTTTGGCTTACGGACGCTTGTTTTATTCTTATATGGAAATATGTATTGATAGATAGTTGATAAAATATAATTAACGCACTATGCAATTTTTAGTGCATATTTATAAGAGGTGAAAATGATGAAATTCAGAAAACCGTTATCGTTATTGCTTTCTGCGGCAATGGTTGCAGGTATGGCTTCGTTTGCGGCTGACGCTGTTGTAACAAACGGCTCCGAAGTATCGGCAGGCAGCTACTACAACGCAAGCTACCTCGAAACCTATGCAAACAGTGCATATAACGAAACTGGTCTTGGCTCCGTATACAGCAAGACCTCTACAACATGGAAAACATGGTCGCCTGATGCTGCCGCTGTTCAGGTGAAGCTCTACAAGACAGGCTCCGACAGTGAATCGGGTGCAGGCGTAATCGGAACATATCCGCTTACGAAAAACAGCACTACCGGCGTGTGGTCAACAACGCTTTCGGGTGACTACAAGGACGTTTACTACACATACCTTGTAACGGTAAACGGCTCAACAAACGAAACTCAGGACGTTTATTCAAAGGCTGTCGGCGTTAACGGCAACCGCTCAATGGTTGTTGACCTTGACTCAACCGACCCTGATGGTTGGGACAGCGATAATCACGTTCTCTTTGACAGCGCAGCAGAGGCTGTAGTCTGGGAAGTTCACGTTCGTGACTTCTCGGCGTCAAGTACTTCGGGCGTAAGCGCAGAGAATCAGGGCAAGTACCTTGCATTTGCAGAGGGCGGCACAAAGCTTAATTCCGATACAAGCGCAAGTGCCGTTTCAACGGGAGTCGATTACCTTGTTGAGCAGGGAATCAACTGCGTTCAGCTTATGCCTGTTTACGACTTCCAGTCAGTTGACGAGTCAAAAGCAAGCTCTTCTTCAAACCGCAACTGGGGTTATGACCCGCAGAACTACAATGTTCCCGAGGGTTCGTATTCATCTGATGCATACAACGGCAACACAAGAATCA
>JBJEOX010000285.1:0-1778 GCA_051880935.1 Ruminococcus sp. | reverse complement strand
GTAAATCCCAACCTCGACTCAACTGTTCTTCTGATTGAAAGAGGCAAGAAGGGACTTGTAATTGTCAACACAAGCGACGAGGCTACGGTTGACTTTGAAACAAATCTTGCAGACGGAACATACGTTGACCGTGTTGATGAAAAGACCGAGTATGTTGTAAAGAACGGCAAAATCACCTGCGAAACTCCGATTCCCGAAAATTCCGTTGTAGTTCTCTACAACGAGGGCTACACAAACTACGCCGAGTGTGCAAATGTCGGCGTTGCAGATGGTACGGAGTTTACCTTTGACGGTGACTCAACAGAGGTTACTCTCACGCTTGAAAACGGCAAGAATGCAACCTATTCGCTCAACGGCGGCAAAGCTGTTTCGTTTAAAAACGGCGATAAGGTTGAGGTAAAAGCCGGAGAGGACGGCAAAGTCGGCGTGCTTGAGCTTCGTGCAGAAAACGAGCAGGGCGTTAAGACCTACGAAAGAGTGGAGTTTACCTACAAAAAGAATTACGAAATCAAGAAGGGCACAAAGGTTTACTTTGAAAAGCCCGACAGCGATAGTTGGGGCGACGAGCTTTACGCCTATGTTTATGACGATATCGGCAACGAAAACGATATGTGGCCGGGACTTGAAATGACAAAGGAATCCGACGGAAAATACAGCTACACCTTTGAGCTGAGCTGGGAAACACCGTATATTATCTTTAATGACGGTGACGCAGCAGACAGCGTGCAGTATCCCGAAGGACAGGGACTTGTTGTAGAGCCCGACAAAACCTACACAGTTGAATAACGGCGACAGCCGAAAAATAATGCAATAATACTTTAACGGAGGACTCAGATGAGTGATTTAAAAAATGTAAAAATGGAAGGCAGCAAGGTGCCTGCCGAGCAGATAAAAAACCCCGGGGTTGTCAGCGCAATTGAAAAGATGCAGGCTGACGGAAGCAAAGAGAACATTGACGCAATGATTGATGAGGTTATCAAGGCAAAGTTTATTCTTCCCGCAAGGGTAACGCCTACAAGACAGGCAAAAACGCAGAACGGCAGAACTGTTATGGAGCAGTCAACGCAGGTGCAGTTCAGACTTCTTGAAAATGCGAATAAAGAAAAATTCTTCGGTGTTTTCACCGACACCGACGAGCTTTACAAGTGGCAGGACACTCAGTCGTCAAACAAGGTAGTTACCGACTTTGACAGCCTTGCTCAGATGGTAATGGACCCGAGCGCAGGCGTACTCGGCTTTGTAATCAACCCGTTCGGCAAAAGCGTTACATTCCCGAAAAATATGGTAATTTCCATAAAACAGCAGAAGGACTTTATGAACAGCAAGGCTAACGAAATTCAGCCCGGAACACCGATTCAGCTCGGTGAGCCGAAGGAATACCCGATTGACCTTATGGCTGCGCTGATTAATCATTTCAGCACAGAGCCGTTTGTTAATGCGGCGTACCTGAGAATGATGGAGCAGAACGGTCAGAAGAGCTACCTTATTGTTGTTGACTTTATCGGCAATATGGAGGAAACGTTTGATGCAATCAGCGAGGTTGCACAGCCGTATCTCGACGACGAAATCCAGCTTTCAATGATGCCGTATTCAATGGAGTTCGGCAGAACGGCAGTAAACAACGTTGAGCCGTTCTACCGCAAGCAGAACTGATTTTCAGTCTGTTTTTAACCTGATATAATTGCGATATTTTCAGAATTTGTCAGCTCGGGAGTCGTGTGTTTCTGTGCCTGACGAATAAAAAACAGATTTGTTAAAATAATTATCTCAAAATTCAT
>JBJEOX010000284.1:0-8808 GCA_051880935.1 Ruminococcus sp. | reverse complement strand
ATTGTGAAACAATTTATACATTATGGCGAACACAGTTCGCCGCTACAATAATATATTTTCACGCTTGCGGCAACGCCGCATATAAATAAATTCGGGCATTAAACTTTTGAATTATCTCAATCTATCCACTCGACTAAAACTCCACACTAAATTATGGTTTATCTGCTTGGATTTACAGGTATTTTTCCTGAAATTCCTTAAACGACTGGAGATTTTTGTCCTTGTCTGCGAGAATGAGGTTTTCGATTCCGCCGATTTCCTCAAACGGCCACTCAACATCCAAATCGGGGTCGTTGTACATAATGCCGTCGTCATATTCGCCGTAGAACTTTTCACCGCATTTGTAGGAAACAACCGACGGCTCAAGCACAAGATAGCCGTGTGCAAAGTGTTCGGGAACGTAAAGCTCGTTCATATTTTCCTCGGAGAGGTAGAATCCCTGCCACTTTTTAAATGTAGGCGAGTCGGGGCGCAAATCAACAATTACGTCGAAAACCTTGCCTTTTACGCATCTTACAAGCTTTGCCTGCTCTTGAACACGCTGGAAGTGGAGCGCACGGATTACGCCCTTGTGTGAAACGGTGTAGAAAACCTCGGCAAGGTTGTGTTCAAGACCGTTAGCCTCGAAAACCTCCTTGGAGTAATCCTTTATAAACGCACCCCTTACGTCGGTTGCGAAGAACGGCTTGATGAGAAATGCGCCGTCAAAATCTGTGTTGCAAAATTCAAATTTCTGTATCATAAAATCCTCTCCTCAAAAATACTTAATATACGACGAAAAGGGCGAACATTGTCCGCCCCTTGTTTTTATACTGATGGGAAACTGTTCCGTAACGGTCGGGCAAAAAAGGTTTTGCAATATCAGTCTGTCAGCTTGGATTGTGTTTCGAGGCACTCGACGGGACTAAAACGTTACCAAAATATTGACTTAACATTCGGGATACCGCTTTATTCTCTAAGTCCGTTTTATATTCCCGATTTGCGTGTCGAGGCACTCGACGGGACTAAAACGTTACCAATATATTGACTTAATATTCGGGATACCGCTTTATTCTCTAAGTCCGTTTTTTATTCCCGATTTGCGTGTCGAGGCACTCGACCCATTCCATTGTCAGCTTTGTGCCCTCGGCAAACGAAACAGTCGGTTTGAAATGACAATCGGTTTCGATATCGGTTGTGTCGAATGCTTCGAGCGGCATATTTACACCCGTGAACGGCACGTCCCCGAAAATCGGTGTTGCATCCGGTGCAAGAGCCTGCTGCATTTCGAGTATGAATTCCTTAAGAGGTCTTGCGTTGCCGCTTCCGATAGTATATTCCTTGTTTGCAATGCCGTATTCGCCGATTGCGGCAAAGGCTTTTGCGACGTCGTCTATATAAATAAAATCGTAGTTCTGCGTAGCCGCAGTAAATTGCAGCGGCTCGCCTGCGATAATTTTTCTGATTGTTGAGTTGACAAACCTCGGTGAAAGCTCTCCAACGCCGTATGCGTTTGTAATTACCGCCCAGCAGAGGTCAATGTCAAGCGAGTTTGCAATCGGCTTGCAGATTGAGCGTGCAATTAGCTTGCCTGCACCGTAAATATACGGAAGTCCGGGCTTGCTCTCCTGCGTGTAAACCGCTGTATAGGTTTCCTTTTCCATTATAGAGCCTGCGTTTACAAACTTTTTGCACTTCATTTTGTCGGCTGTTCTCAGAGCACGTGCAGTCCAAAGAGCATTCTGAAGCTGAATTTCCTCGTCACATCTCAAAGGACCTGCCGAGCCTACCCAGGCAAAATGATAGAAAACGTCAATATCTCTGTCCGGAATTTTGTCCGACAAAGTTTCAATTTCGTCAAGCTCACAGTACACGATTTCAATGCCGTTGAGATTTTCAATGCTTTCAATGTTTTCGTTTTCATCTTTTACAACGGCAAAAACCTTCACTCCGTCTGCGCAAAGTCTTTTGCAGACATTTGAACCTACAAAGCCGTTTGAGCCCGTTATAATAACCTTGTTCATAATAACACCACTTTTACACTCTGCTATTCAGAAAATTATTTATCTGTTCGTCCATACAGCCTCTTACGTCGCCGTTTTCCATATAACAGCGTGACCACTCAACCGTTTTTTCAACCGCCTCGTTTACATGCCAGTGCGGTTTCCAGCTGAATACGGACTTAAGCTTTGAGCAGTCAAGCTTGAGAAAATTCGCTTCATGAACTGCATTTTCTTCACTTTTGTTAATCCATTTTATGTTTCCGGCGTACCTTACAAACAAATCAACAAGCTCGCCCGTAGTAACGCAGTCACACTCGTCGGGACCTACATTGTAGTAATCTGCAAATCTGATGTCCTCATACTGTGCCTTTGCAATCATAAGATACGCAAAAAGCGGTTCAAGCACATGCTGATACGGCCTTGTGGAATGTGGATTTCTTACAACGATATCCTCGCCATTTTCAAGCGCACGGACGCAGTCGGGAATGATTCTGTCGTTTGCAAAATCTCCTCCGCCGATTACGTTGCCGGCTCTTGCGGTGGAAATTGCCACCCTGCCGTCAGCAAAAAATGAATTTTTGTAGCTGTGGGTGACAAGCTCGCTGCAACTTTTGCTGTTTGAATACGGGTCAAAGCCGTCGAGAGGTTCGTTTTCACGATAGCCCCACTGCCACTCCTTGTTTTCGTACACCTTGTCGGTGGTCACGTTGAGAAACGATTTTACGCAGTCGCTTTGGCGTACACATTCAAGAATGTTCACCGTTCCCATTACGTTGGTTTCATATGTATATGCAGGCATTTTGTAGCTGTCACGCACAATCGGCTGAGCTGCAAGGTGCAGGACAATTTCGGGCTGAGCCTCGTCAAATGCCTTTTTAAGCGACTCAAAATCACGAATATCACCGATTACGGACTTTATATCACTGTCAATGCCGGCAATTTCAAAAAGCGACGGACTTGTCGGCGGGTTAAGCGAATAACCTGTTACCTCTGCGCCCCAGTTTGATAAAATCTTACAAAGACAGCTGCCCTTAAAGCCTGTGTGCCCTGTTATAAAAACTCGTTTTCCTTTATAAAAGCTTTGCATCAGTCTGTCCATACCTTCCACGGTGCCGTGTTATTGCTCCACAGCTTTTCAAGTTTTTCTTTGTCACGCAATGTGTCCATACATTGCCAGAAGCCGTTGTGCTTGTAGCACATAAGCTGATTTTCAGCGGCGAGCTGTTCCATAGGTTCACGCTCAAACATAACCATATCGTCCTTAACGTAGTCGAGCACCTTTGGAGAAAGCACCATAAAGCCTGCGTTAATGTAGCCGGAGTCAACTGCGCTTTTTTCACGGAAGGCTTTAACCTCATTGTTTTCCGACAGGTCAAGCACACCGAAACGGCTGTCGGGCTTGACTGCCGTCATAGTTGCAAGTCTGCCGTGGCTTTTATGAAATTCAAGCAGTGATTTTATGTCAACGTCGGCAACACCGTCGCCGTAGGTCATAAAGAACGGCTCGTTGCCGATATAGCTTCTGACTTTTTTAAGTCTGCCGCCTGTCATTGTGTTAAGCCCCGTATCAACAACGGTGACCTTCCACTGCTCGGCACGCTTGTTGTGAACGATGATTTTGTCGTCCTGAGTAAAATCAAAGGTAATGTCGGAGGTGTGCAGAAAATAATCGGCAAACCATTCCTTGATTACGTGCTGTTTGTAGCCTGCGCAGATTACGAATTCGTTTATTCCGTAAGCGGAGTAAAACTTCATAATGTGCCAGATAATAGGCATTTCGCCGATTTCAATCATCGGCTTAGGCTTGAACTGCGATTCTTCGGAAATTCTTGTACCGAAGCCGCCTGCAAGAATTACAGCTTTCATAAATAACCTCCGTCAAAATATTCTTTACAAATATACACTGACTTAATAATAAAAAGAATGATTTTACTTTGCACCTTTGCCCGTAAAGACAGAAATTACTGTCTTAAAAATAATCTGCAAGTCAAGAAGCAGAGAACGGTTTTTAACATAATATATCTCCATCGCTCTGCGTTTTTGGTAGCTTGTATCACTCCTGCCGTTTGCCGCCCAGAATCCGGTAAGACCGGGCTTTACGCTCAACAGCATATCTCTGTAATTACCGTAAATTTTGGTTTCTACATCCATAATCGGACGTGGTCCGACAATTGACAAATCGCCTTTTAAAATATTAAAAAGCTGAGGCAGCTCGTCAAGGCTTGTTTTTCTCAAAATCTTTCCGATTTTCGTGATTCGGGGGTCGTTTTCAAGCTTAAAATTCTTTTGGAATTCTTCTTTTTGCTCAGGCGTAAATTTTTCAATAAGCGCCTCGGCGTTCATAACCATACTTCTGAATTTATAAATGCCGATTTCCTTTCCGTTTTTGCCTACCCTTTTATGTACAAAAATTACAGGACCCTTGCTTGTTGCCTTTATTGCAATACTGATAATAATGAAAAACGGAGAAAGCAGAATAATTGCAATTACCGAGCAAAAAATATCCGCAAACCGCTTTACAAAATCATAAACAGGTTTGTTTTTTACATATTTACTTGTTACTTTTGCAGTGTCAAAATTGCTTTTTTTCATTGATATATCCATTTTCCCTCATTAATTGTTGATTTTAAAAACTGCGGTTCATCAGTATCCGTAATATCCGTAAGAATAACCGCCGTTACCCTTCTTATATTTTTTTGTTTCAGAAGGCTTGACCTTATTAATAATAACGCCGAGTGTTTTTCCGCCTGAACGCTCAAGTATTTCAACGGTTTTGTTGAGCTGAGGATAGGTTGTGGAGTTGTTTTTAACAACAACAACAACACCGTCGGACGCTTTGATAATCGGCACGGCGTCAATTACAACGCCGATTGGCGGCGTATCAAAAATAATATAATCGTAGTCCTTTTCAACCATTTTAATAAAGTCAGCCATAGACTCGCTTGCAAGCAGCTCCGACGGGTTCGGCGGAACTGCACCGTAGCAGACAGCGTGCATATTTGAAAGCTTTGTTGACTGAATAATCTCCTCAACCGTACACTCGTTGTTGAGGTAATTTGTAAGTCCGGGTGTAGGAGCAAGCTTGAGTGCAGAGTGAACGTGAGGACGACGGAGGTCGCACTCGATTACAAGCACCTTTGTATCAACCTGCTGTGCAAGCGCAGAGGCTACGTTCATAGCCGTAACTGTCTTTCCTTCACTCTTTGAAGAGCTGGTAAACGCTATTTTTTTACATCCCTTTTTAATTATCGAATAAGCAATGTTAGTTCTTGCCGTTTTGTAGGATTCTCTTATCTGAAAGCCGAGGGCTTCGGTATCAATTGAACGGTCAATTTTTGTTTTAGCCATTTGTATTCACCTCTCTGTCAATTATTCTGCGTTTGTTCAGATTTTAAGTTTTTGGCGAAATACTCAAAGTCGGGTATTGCAGCAAGAACAGGAAGATTTGCAATAGTGGTCATTTCATCATCATACTTAATCTTCACATCAAAATAATCACGGATAAATGCGATTATGAGTGAAATTATAATACCTATTAATAATGCAATAATTACATTTTTTGCTACATTTGGAGAAGTCGGGTTTTTGGGCGTTGTGGCTTCATCAACAACCTTGAGAGTAGAGTTGTTGCTTAAAAGCTCTTTAACAGTTCCGGGAGCAGTTTTTGCGACAGCGTCGGCAATACTTTTTGCTTCAGCCGGATTGCCTGTAGTTATATCGGCTTTAAATACCTCGGTTTCCTCAACACGAGTGAATTTAATCATAGATTCAAGCTCTGTTGCCGTGTATTTGCTGTTAAGTGATTTCGATACATTTCCATAGAAATTATTTGTATCAAGCAGTTCAATATATGTTGATACAAGCTTGGAAGAATAATTGTATGCATTTAAATCCTGATAACCGCTGCTGGCGCCGTTGTAATCAGTGCTGACGTATAGTTTGACGGTTGAAGTGTATGTCTTTTTAATGAAAAATTTAGTCACAAAAAATGAACATACTGCAAAAATTAAAGAAACAATTAAAATAAAAATCAGATTCTTTTTGATTATACGCAGTATGTCCTTAAATGAAATCTCCATATACAAACTCCTCAAAGTTAATTGTGAATCTCTTACGCTGAATGTCAAAAAACGGCGTGTAAATTTCAGAATACAATATATAAATATATTATATAATAAAAGTTAAAGATTTTCAATATTATATCAAATAATTTCAATAAAAAAACAAAAATAAAGTCGAAAAAGCTTATATTTAGTTAGTAATGCAATGATTTTATTTGTGTCTTAATGGAAAAAAGCAATTTTTTTATTGTACAGAACATTTTTGCTGTACATTTAATAAGTCATTTTGCCTTCTATAATATAGGAAAAAACAACAAACTTCAACAGGAATATTATACCATCGTCCAAAGTGTAAATCAAGCTATAATGGAAAAAATATTTATAATGTCCAATGAAACAGTACTCGCATCTATTAAGATTTTAAAGGGTGATGAATGTGGTGTATGATTTCGGGATGACGTTAAAAAAACTGAGAAAGAAAAAAAGGCTGTCGCAGGAACAGGTAGCAAAAAGGCTTAATCTTACAAAATCCAGCATAAGCGGCTATGAAAACAATATAATTACGCCGAGCATTGATACGATAAGAGCGTTTTCTATGCTGTACGGTACAACGTCAGATTATCTGCTCGGTCTTGAAAAGAAGGAAAGCATTGAAATTGAGGGGCTGACTCCTCGTCAGAAGGATATAATAGAAACGTTGATTCTTGAGTTTAAAACCGCAAATGCGCAGTCCCTCAACGATAAAAAAATGTAAACTTGCAAAGTTGTTTATATTGCTACGAATAGATGAAATATTGTTGTAATCTGCAAAAATGTCACGATTTGTTGTTTTGTGTTCAAAATAAATATATTTTTAATGATTTTTTGCAAAAAACACTTTACAAATGAAAAAAGTGGTGATATAATTCATTTATAAATCATTATGATTTATTACGTCGGTAATGTACATCACGTACATAAAGAAATTTTAAAAGGTGGTAGAAAATTATGAAAAAATTATCGGCAATCTTAGTTGCGCTCGTTCTCGTTGCCGCTACTGCAGTTACCGCTTTTGCAGCAGGTATTAACAGCAGCGAACAGGCTGTTCTTGACAAGCTCAACGGTACTGTTACAATGCAGGGCAACCAGATGAGAATTTCACAGGAATTTGTAAACCAGGCTGAAAACTATTTCAACACAATTGAAATGACAGAGCAGGAGTCAAAGGACATTATCGCTGTTCTTGACGAAGGTAACAATTACCTTGCTAACAGCGGCGCTGCTGATTTCAAGAGCCTTTCTTACGACCAGAAGCAGGTTCTTCTCGGTTACGGTCAGAAGGCTGTCGGCGTAATCGGTATGTCAATGTCTTATGATCCGGCTACAAGAACTATTACAGTTACAGACCCCAACGGCAACGTTGCTTTCTCGGTTTCCGAAGCAAACTATCTTGTTCCCGCAGGCGGTTCTTCAAGCGGTTCTTCAAGCGGTTCTTCAGGTAGCTCATCAAACAGCGGCTCAGTTATCAAGACAACAGGTTCCGACGTTAACTACTTCGGCTTTATCGCACTCGGTGCAGCTGCAGTTCTTCTCGTAGCAGGCGGCGCAATGTTTGTTGTAAAAACTAAGAAAGAAAGAGCTTGATTTTAGATGTCTGATAAAAAACGCAGACACAGGCATAAAAAATCTGATGGGAAGAGTTTTATAATTCTTCCCATTATCTTTTTATTCGGAACTTATCTTGTGCTTTATCTGGCACTCGCCCCGAGCTTTTTAACGCTGTTCTCGGCGGCAGGAATGTTCTTTTCCGACAACGAAAAGGATTACTCCACCGAGTATGAGAATATTTTTGTGCCTGTTTCGGAAAATTCGACTTTACCAACAGTAACAAAAGATGATAATAAATCATATGTAAAAAGCGACGCTGTTGAATATCCCAACTACGGCAATCAGTTCGGCGAGCTTATTATTGAGGAGTGCGGAATCGATAACAAGCTGTTTTTCGGTGACGGCGAGGTTGCTCTGCGCAACGGCGTCGGAGTTTACAACGGCAGCTTTATTCCCGGCTACGGCGGCACAATTCTTGTTGCCGGTCATAACAATACCTATTTCAATGGACTGAAATACGCCGAAAAAGGACAGACTGTTGTCATCCGTACAAGCTACGGCAATTACGAGTACCGCATAACGGATACGGCTGTAAAGAAGGCAAAAGACAGCACTGCCTATGACCTGAGTGCCGACCACGAAAATCTGATTATGTACACCTGCTATCCGTTCGACGAGCTTGGTCTGACAGATTACAGATTTTTCGTCTATGCAGAGCTTGTTTCGGGAACACCGATTGACAAAAGCACAGGGGAGGGTGATTAATTATGTCCAAAAAACCCTTTTCTTCAAGAGTAAGAAACGCAGTGTTCATTTTGCTTTCATTTTTGCTGACGCTGATTTTGTTTTTACTTTCATTCTGCACAGTGTTTGAGGCTACCCTGTTTAATACTGAGTTTATTTTTGACAATATGAACTCCTCAAACTATTTTATAGATAAGCGTGACGAAATCACGACAAGCCTTATTGACCTTGGTTACGCCAGCGGACTTGACGAAAAATTCTTTGACGGCTTCATTGACGATGTTATGCTCAGCAACGATACAAGAGAGTATCTTGACAATTACTATTCAGGTAACGGCGCAAAGATTGACGCAACTGATTTTAAACAGAGCTTTAACGCAGAAATTGATAAGTATATTCAGGAAAACAACATCAAGAATGTAAACGGAAACAGC
>JBJEOX010000283.1:0-8843 GCA_051880935.1 Ruminococcus sp. | reverse complement strand
AAAATTGGAATATAGGTATTTCTTTGTTTTATTATACCATTTTTTTTTTTTTTTGAAAATAGCGGCAAAATTGATGAAATATTGTTTGTTGTTTTGTGCTAAATGACAAATGGATTGTTACTTATACACAATACAAATAACAATCCATATCCAAAAGTTTTACACCGTTGTTTCTTCTGCTTTTTCTTCTGCTTGCTCTTCGCCTTCCGTATCAAGCTTTTTGACTACAACTCTGATGATTCGCTGGTCTTTTACCTCCATAACGGTGAATCTGAATCCGTCAGCTTCAATGCTCTGGCGTTTGTGGGGGATAGTTCCTGCGTGTTCAAGAATAAATCCGCCGACCGTTACGCTGTCGCTTTCAATTGCGTCCTCGTCCAAATCAAACAGCGCAAGCAAATCGTCAAGCTCAATGTCGCCGTTTACAAGGAATTCACCCTTGCCGATTTTGTAGTAGTTGTGCTCGATTTCCTCGTCCTCGTCCCAGATTTCGCCTACGATTTCCTCAAGCAAATCCTCCATAGTGACAATGCCGAGCGTTCCGCCGTATTCGTCGGTGACGATTGCAAGGTGAATTTTCGTGCGCTTGAATGCATTTAAAATTTTAGAAAGCTGTTGAGTTCTGAAAACAAAGTAAGGAGTCTGCATTATGTCACGCAAATCGGGAGCTTTTCCGTCTGCAAGCGACTCAAGATAATCCCTTGTGTGCAGAATTCCGACAATATGGTCAACCGTTTCCTCATAAACGGGAATACGTGAATATCTGTTCTCTATGATTATGTCCTTAATCTTTTCCTGACTGTCGCTTATGTTTATGAAAGTAACGTCAACTCTCGGCGTGAGGATTTCCTCTGCTGTTTTTTCGTCAAAGTCAAGCGCAGAACGCACCATTTCGCTTTCGCTTTCTTCAAGCACGCCCTCTTCTTCAATGCTTTCAACGATGTATTTCAGCTCGTTTTCCGTAACTGACGGACTGTCCTCGCTTCCGCCTGCAATTTTCAGTGCAAGCGACTTGAGCTTTAAAAACACAAACACAAACGGTTTGAGTATGAACATAAGCACACGCAGTAAGCCTGCCGTCTTGAGTGTAAAAGCGTCGCAGTGCTCCTTTGCAAGGCATTTCGGGATAACCTCGCCGAATGTCAAAACCAGAAGTGTAGTTGCACCGGTTGCAATTGCCGAGCCCATATCACCGAAAAGATTAAGGCAAAGCACCGTTGCAATTGAGGAACAGCTAAGGTTTACAATGTTGTTGCAGATAAGGATTGTTGTAAGGGCATTGTCAAAATTTTCGATAACATAAAGCGCATTTTTTGCCTTTTTGTTGCCGTTATCAACGCTGTGCTGGATTCGGATTTTGTTCACAAACGAAAACGCCGTTTCGGTAGCAGAAAAAAACGCCGATAAAAGCACGAGTATCGCAATGACAACACCCATAATTATGTCAGATGTCAATTAAAAATCACTCCGATTATGTTATTTATATTTTATAGTACTATAATTCTTTTAAATAATTATTGTTTTTAAGAAATATAAGCATAAAAACATTGAAAAATATTGCTTGAAATGTTATAATATTTTCTATATCGCTTTTGCATATATATTTAACAAATGTGAATTTCCGTAAGCTTTCGGGAAACAATATTTCTCGGAGGTGCATAATAATGTCACGAAAATCGAAATCTTCAAAGTCGGATAAGTCGGATAAGAAGAACAGGGATAACTTTGTAAAAAATCCGAATTCCGATGATAATCCGCAAAAGCTTGAAAACGACAGTCCCATAAGCGAGGAGCACACCGACCAGATTGGTGAAACAGGCTCGGTGCTCACCTCTCACAAGGACAGCATAATACATTGTCTGACGATTATCGGTCAGATTGAAGGCCACTATATTCTTCCTCAACAGAACAAAACCACCAAGTATGAGCACGTTATTCCTCTGCTTGTTTCAATCGAGGAGGACGAGAGGATTGACGGGCTTTTAATTCTGCTCAACACCGTCGGGGGAGATGTTGAAGCAGGACTTGCAATTGCCGAAGTTATTTCGGGAATGAAAAAGCCGACTGTTTCAATCGTGCTAGGAGGCGGTCACTCAATCGGAATTCCGCTTGCAGTGGCGGCTAAAAAGAGTTTTATTGCCAAAAGTGCCTCAATGACCGTTCACCCTGTCCGCACAACGGGACTTACTCTCGGGGTGCCGCAGACGTTTGAGTATTTTCAGCGTATGCAGGACAGAATCACAACCTTTGTCGCCGAAAATTCCGATATTACAAAGGAAAGATATGATGAGCTTGTGCTCAACACGGGCGAGCTTGTTATGGACATCGGCACAATTTTAGAGGGTGAGGAGGCTGTTGATGAGGGCTTGATTGACAGCGTAGGCACTGTTTCCGACGCAATAGACGCTCTTTACGATATGATTAAGGAGTCAAAGGAGCCGAAAGAGCAAAAGAAAAAATCAAGGACAAAAAGCAGTAAAGCAAAGCAATAAATTCGGGTTTTCTGCCCGAATACATATATTTTATAATCTTTAAATAAAAGGAGTACATACTATGTCAATTCTTGACGCAATTATTCAGGGTATTGTTCAGGGACTTACCGAGTTTCTGCCCGTATCAAGCAGCGGTCACCTTGCAATTACACAGCACATTTTAGGCACAAGCGGTGACGGCAATCTGTTCTTCAACGTAATGCTTCACGTAGGAACGCTTGTTGCCGTAATTGCTTTCTATTACAAGCTTATCTGGAGCCTTATCAAAGAATTTTTCTCAATGATAAAGGACATTTTTACAGGCAAGTTCAAGTGGAGTCAGATGAACTATGAGCGCAATCTCATTATGATGCTCATAATCGGACTTATTCCGCTGTTCCTGCTCTTTATCCCCATTCCCGGAACGGATATGAAAGTCAAGGACTTAGCCGACGTTCTTTCAGCAAGTCCGATACTGCTTGTAACTGCAATCTCGCTTCTTGTTACAAGCGCACTTCTCACAATCGGAATTATCTGCAACCGCAGAAATTCAACAAAGGGCGGCAAACACCTCAAAGGTGCAGGCAAAACAGGCTCAAACGGCAGAGAAAGCTATACAATTCTTGACGCAGTATGCGTAGGTCTTATGCAGGTAGCCGCCGCAGTTTTCCCCGGACTTTCACGCTCGGGCTCAACCCTCGCAGTCGGCGAGATGAGAGGAATCAACAAGCAAAAGGCTCTTGACTATACCTTCGTTCTCGGCGTTCCGTCAATTGTTGCCGCCGCGCTTTTAGAGGGCATAGACGCAATAAAGTCACCCGAGGGAATTAACGTAGAAATCGGCGTAATAATCGCAGGCGTAATCGCCTCAGCCGTTGTCGGATATCTTGCAATCGTAATCTTCAAGTGGTTCTTAAAGTCCGACAAAATGAGCATTTTCGTAATCTACACTGCAATCGCAGGTATTGCTTTCATAGTGATTTCAATTATCGAAATGAATACGGGTGTAAACCTCTTTACAGGCGCACCTGTTAATTGGTAATTCAGAACAGACATATACAGGATGTGATTTGATTGTCGGCAAAAAAGCAGACAGCAAGCAAAAGTAAAAAATCAAAAACTCCTGCCAAAACACAAAAGGGCAGGAGCAGAGCAAAAAAGCCTGAAACTGTCGTACATACAGGATTAAGCCCCAGAATCAGGGCAATTATCTACGGTGCAATAGCAGTAATTTTTGCCATTTTGATAATTATCAAAGGCGAAAATGTGTGGACAGCCGTAAGAAGCTTTTTCTTCGGTGTGTTCGGATTTGGAATATTCCTTATTCCGATTCTGATGAGTTACCTCTGCCTTATGACCGAAAAGGAAAAGCAGGTCGCTCATTTTAAGGCTAAAATAGTAATCAGCTCGTTTATTATACTTTTTGTCGGTGCGCTGATTTATATTGTCGGCGGCGCAGAATTCAACAACGTGAATTTCTTTGCCTGCCTTGGCAAGCTTTATAATCAGTCAGCCGATACAAGCGTTTATATGACCTTCGGATGCGGAATTATGGGCGGAATTCTCGGCTATCCGATTACTCTGCTTTGCGGCAAAGCTGCGGCACTCTGCCTGTGCATTGTTGCAACCGTTATGCTTGTGTTCATAATGGCAAATATTTCCGTAAAGGATATGGCGGCTGCGGCGTCAAGAACGGTAAGCCACGTCCGTGAGGCAGGAGAAAAGCACGCACGTGAGAGAAAGGCTCGCAGAGAAGCTGAACGTGAAAATCAGAATACTGAAACTTACGGCGAAGTGCCAATGTATATTGCCGATACTCACACATCAGACGGCATTGACATTCCGCTTGATGACCCCAAGGCAAAGAAGAAAAAGAAGAAACGTCCTGTAAAAAGCGGAATCGACATTGATTATGTTGATACAAACGAGCAGAACGCCGCCGATAAGGATTTGTCCGAGGATTTGATAAATATTATCAACCGTGCAAGCAAGCCACTCGGCGAGGAAGCAGATTCGACGGTTGCCGATATTGCCGAGGATATTTCGCAGGAGAAGGCTTCAAATCATATGACGGACGGTGCAAAACAGGCTGATCCCGAAACCGTACCCATTGAAACCGAAAGCAAGCCGAAGAAAAGTAAGACAGAAGAAAATTCTGAATTTGACAATGTCGGTTACAAGGCTGATAATTCTTCTGAAGAAGTAAAGAAAGAAAAGGTTTACCACTATCCGCCCCTTCAGCTTTTAAAGCCTAACACAAACAACAACGACAGAAACGCAATGGAGGAGCTTCAGAACAACTCCAAAAAGCTTATCGATACACTCCAAAGCTTTGGCGTAAATGCAACAATAACGAATATCTGCCGAGGTCCCTCGGTTACACGTTACGAGCTCCAGCCTGCTCCGGGTGTAAAAATCAGCAAAATCACAAATCTCTCCGACGATATTGCGCTTAACCTTGCCGCAAACGGCGTGCGAATTGAAGCGCCGATTCCCGGAAAAGCCGCTGTCGGAATTGAAGTTCCGAACAAGGTTGTAAGTATGGTTTCAATGCGTGAGCTTATCGACTCCGATAAATTCAGAAACGCAAAGAGCAAGCTGACTACCGTTTTAGGACGAGATATTTCGGGAGAAATCGTCGTTACCGACCTTGCAAAAATGCCTCACCTGCTTATTGCAGGTACTACCGGCTCGGGTAAGTCGGTGTGCGTAAACTCAATCCTTATGAGTATTCTTTTCAAGGCAACGCCCGACGAAGTAAAGCTGTTGCTTATCGACCCGAAAATGGTTGAATTTTCAAAGTACAAGGGAATTCCGCACCTGCTTGTTCCCGTAGTTTCCGACGCTAAGAAAGCCGCAGGCGCACTTGCGTGGGCAGTAAACGAAATGCTCCAGAGATACAAGATTTTTTCGGAGTACGACTGCAAGGATGTTGATTCTTATAATTCTTTGATAGAAAAAAATCTTGACTATATTTCAAAAAATCCGCCTGTTGAAGACGAAAACGGAGAAATGCAGCAGCCTGTTCTTGAAATTAACGGACTGCCTGTTGCGAAGGAAAAAATGAGCAGAGTTGTAATCGCAATTGACGAGCTTGCCGACCTTATGATGGCGGCTCCGAGCGAGGTTGAGGACTCAATCTGCCGACTTGCACAGATGGCACGTGCGGCAGGTATGCACCTTATCCTTGCGACTCAGCGACCTACCGTAAATGTTATTACGGGACTTATCAAGGCAAACGTGCCGAGCCGTATTTCGCTTAAGGTAAGCTCGAATATGGATTCAAGAACAATCCTTGATACGGGCGGCGGTGAAAAGCTTATCGGTAAGGGCGATATGCTATTTGCACCCGTAGGCGCACCCAAGCCTATGCGAGTTCAGGGTTGTTATGCTTCCGACGAAGAGATTGAGGGCGTAACTAACTATATCAAGAAGTCTTACTCTGCTCAGTACAACGCCGATATTGAAGAAAAAATCAAGCGCATTGCCGCCGAGGAAATTGCCGCAGGCAAAAAGCAGAGCGACAGTTCGTCGGATGACGACGGACTTGACGTTGACTCAAAAATGGACGAGGCTATCAAGTGCGTAATTGAGGCAGGACAGGCTTCCACCTCGCTTATCCAGCGCAGACTCAAGGTGGGCTATGCAAGAGCAGGACGAATGATTGACGATATGGAACAGCTCGGCGTAGTCGGACCTCATCAGGGCTCAAAGCCGCGTGATGTGCTTATGACGTACAACGAGTGGCTTGAAAGAAGAAACGCTCTGCAAAACAGAGAAGATTGATTTTTAATTCTGAATTCGTAATGCGTAATTCCGAATTATAGTAATTGACAAGGAGATTATTAATGGCATTTTTACCGATGAACGCAGACGAGGTTAATAAGCTCGGCTGGGATTACGTTGACTTTGTCTATGTTTCGGGTGACAGCTACGTTGACCACCCGTCATTCGGCGCCGCCATTATTACCCGACTTCTGGAGGACTGCGGCTACAGGGTAGCTTTTCTTGCCCAGCCAAACTGGAAAAGCGACTCCGATTTTACGCAGTTCGGCAAGCCAAGGCTCGGATTTTTCGTTTCAGCAGGCAATATCGACAGTATGGTTGCCCACTACACAGTTGCAAAGCGCAAGCGCAGTGATGATGTATACACAGCAGGCGGCAAAAACGGAAAACGCCCCGACAGAGCCGTCACGGTTTATTCAAATATCCTGCGCAGGCTCTATCCCGAGTCACCCATTATAATCGGCGGACTTGAAGCATCTCTGCGACGATTCGCTCACTACGATTACTGGCGTGACGAGGTTATGCCGTCTGTGCTTTTTGACAGCAGGGCTGACATAATTTCCTACGGAATGGGCGAATTGCAGACGATTGAAATTGCAAAACGCCTTGCCGACGGATTTCCTGTTGAGTCGCTTTACGACATACGGGGAATCTGCTATAAGATACGAACGCAGGACTACGTTCCCAAGTCCGTTGTTGAGCTGCCAAGCTATGAACGTGTAAAGGAAAACAAGCGTGACTACGCAACAGCCGCACGAAAAGAGCTTGAAGAAGCCGACGCAGTGCGTGGCAAAACGCTGATTCAGCGCCACGGCGATTATATTCTTGTTCAGAATCCGCCTATGCCGCCGCTTGATACAAAACAGCTTGACTATATCTATTCTCTGCCCTATGAGCGTTGGTATCCGCCTTGCTACGAAAAGCTCGGCGGTGTTCCGGGAATTGAAGAGGTGCAGTTCTCAATAACCCACAACCGAGGCTGTTTCGGTGCGTGCAACTTTTGCTCGCTTGCGTTTCATCAGGGACGTGCGGTGACGGTAAGAAGCGAAGAAAGTATAATCAATGAAGCGAAAAGCTTTGTCGGTAATCCGAGGTTCAAGGGATATATAAGCGACGTCGGCGGCCCTACGGCAAATTTCAGACTTCCGTCCTGCGAAAAGCAGAAAAAGTACGGACTTTGCAATGACAGACGTTGTCTTGCACCGACTCCCTGCCCGAATATGCAGGTGTCGCACACAGAATATCTCGACATTCTGCGCAAGCTCCGTAACCTTGACGGCATTAAAAAAGTATTTATCCGCAGCGGAATACGCTTTGATTATCTTATTGAGGACGAAAGCGACGAGTTTTTCAGAGAGCTTGTAAAGTACCACATAAGCGGTCAGCTCAGAGTTGCGCCCGAGCATTGTTCAGCGGCAGTTCTTGACAGAATGGGCAAGCCGCACATTGAGGCGTACAAAAAATTCTGCGACAGGTTTTATTCACTCACCGACAAGGCAAATAAAGACCAGTATGTTGTGCCGTATCTTATGAGCTCGCACCCGGGCTCAACGCTTAAGGACGCAATCGAGCTTGCGCTTTTCTGCAAACGTGAGGGAATCCACCCCAAGCAGGTTCAGGATTTTTACCCGACACCCGGCACAATTTCAACGGCTATGTTCTACACAGGGCTTGACCCTTACACGCTTAAAGAGGTGTATGTTCCGAAGTCGGAAAGCGAAAAAGCAATGCAGAGGGCACTTTTGCAGTATTTTATTCCCGAAAACAAGCCGCTTGTAATCAAGGCTCTGATAAAGGCAGGACGCAGGGATTTAATCGGCAACGACAAAAAGTGCCTTGTAACTCCGCTTGCAGGTCAGACCGCAGGCGGCTACAGAAAAGACAGCACCAAAAATAACGGCAAAAAGAAAAACGGCAAGGACAAGTTTGCAAAATACAGACGAAAAAACAAAAAGTAACAGCAGACAATGTAAATATATTTTTACTTGACCTTGACCTGATTTAATAATATACTATTTATCATCAGAAAATGAAAGGATTTGTTGAAAATGGGAGTATATGAAGAACTCGTTGCAAGAGGACTTATTGCTCAGGTAACCGACGAGGAGGAAATCAGAGAGCTTGTAAACAGCGGAAAGGCTGTGTTTTACATCGGCTTTGACCCCACGGCAGACAGCCTGCACGTTGGTCACTTTATGGCACTTTGCCTTATGAAAAGACTCCAGATGGCAGGCAACAAGCCGATTGCACTCATCGGCGGCGGTACTGCTATGATTGGCGACCCTTCGGGCAGAACCGATATGCGCCGGATGATGACAAAGGAAACAATTGAGCACAATGTTGAGTGCTTTAAAAAGCAGATGAGCCGTTTTATCGACTTTTCAGACGATAAGGCACTGCTTGTAAATAACGCAGACTGGCTGCTTGACCTCAACTACGTTGACGTTCTGCGTGACGTAGGAGCACATTTCAGCGTAAACAGAATGCTGACAGCCGAGTGCTACAAGCAGAGAATGGAAAAGGGTTTAAGCTTTCTTGAATTTAACTATATGATTATGCAGTCGTACGATTTCTACACCCTCTATC
>JBJEOX010000282.1:0-8863 GCA_051880935.1 Ruminococcus sp. | reverse complement strand
GGCGCAATGAAGCTTGAAGAGTTTATTGAAAAAGCTGTTGAAGAAATTGAAACAAAGGCAATAAAATAAAAAGCAGGTGAAATATGTCCTACGGACTTACACCGTATGATAAAAAACGCTACCGTGATTCCAAACGGCGCAGACGTCAGGCGGCAAAAGCCGACAAAACAGGCAGAATACTTCCGTTTTCCACAGCAAGACGGCGGCTTGTTATTGCAATAGCAGTCATTATTCTTGTTGCAGGACTGTCAATCGGCGGCTACTTTGCCTACAACGCTTTTGCAGATAATACTCAGCCGAAATCGGCTCAGCAGCTTGAGCAGGAGCAGAGCGAGGAGCTTTTGCGTGTGGTGAACAGCAGTAATCCTCTGGCTTCCGACTACGTGCCAAAGCTTAAAAGCTATGGTGGTTTTAAGGTTAATTCTCTTGCGGAAAATAATCTTGAGAATTTCTGCAATAAAGCAAAAGAGTCGGGCGTTGAAATAAGGCTCGTTTCGGCTTATGTTTCATTTGATGAGCAGGAAAAGCTGTATAGCGAAAAGCTCTCTGAGTTTCTTGCAAATCCCGACTATACCGAAGTGAGAGCACAGGCGGCGGCTCAGAAGCTTGTGCCAAAGGGCGGCTGCAGCGAGGCGCAGACAGGACTTCTTATAGGCTTTGATATGACTGATGAAAAGACGGTTGCGTTTATCGAGCGTGAATGTATCAACTACGGATTTGTTCAGCGTTACCCTAAGGACAAAGAGGACGTTACAAAGCTGAGCGAGAACAAAACGCTCTACCGCTACGTCGGAGTTGATAATGCCGGAAAGATGCGTTCTTTTAATATGAGCCTTGAAGAATACTCACAATATGTCACCTTGCAAAAAAATCAGGAATAATTTAAAAAAACACTTGCAATTTGTAAAGTTGTGTAGTATAATAACTCTGTTAATTGTGCAAAGACAGGTAGGTGAAAATAATGAAAGAGAATATCCATCCTAAGTATGAGCAGACAACAATTACTTGTGCTTGCGGTAATGTTATTGAAACAGGTTCAACAAAGAAGGACATTCGTGTTGAAGTTTGTTCAAAATGTCACCCCTTCTTCACAGGAAAGCAGAAATTAGTTGATACAGGCGGACGTGTTGACAGATTCAAAAAGCGTTTCGGCATGGATAAATAATTTTTTGTAATTGTTAAGACGGCGCTTCGGCGTCGTCTTATTTGCTTTAAATAAGTTATTTGAGGTATCATAATGGCTAAAGACTACAAAACCGTTCAGAATGAGGCTCATTCCGAGTTTACTGAAAAGCGCTCACGCTTTATCGGCTACTGCAAGCCTGTTAAAACAGAGCAGGAGGCAGTTGAGTTTATCAACTCAAAGCGCAGTGAACACTGGAACGCTACGCATAATGTGTACGCCTATTCGCTCAGAGAGGGCAACATAAAACGCTACAGTGACGACGGCGAGCCGTCGGGTACGGCAGGAATGCCCGTGCTTGACGTAATCACAAAAAATGAAATATATGACGTTTGCATTGTCGTAACACGCTACTTCGGCGGAGTTCTGCTCGGAACTGGAGGACTTGTGCGAGCCTATTCACAGGGCGCAAAGGTCGCTTTAGACGCTGGAAATGTCGTGATGATGCAGAGCTGTATTATGTGTGAGACTCGGTGCAGCTACAATCAGTATGGCAAGGTATCTTCGCTGATTATGGAAATCGGTGCAATGATTGACGATACCGTTTACGAAGCTGACGTGCTCATAAAATTTCACATAAAGCCCGAGCACCTCGACAAGCTCAACAAACAGCTTGCAGACGCCACCTCGGGAGAGATTCAGGCAGTATCGGACAGCGAAAAGTATTTTATGAGCGAAACCTAAAAATAAGGAAAAAATTGTTGACAACACTTTTTCTTTGTGGTATAGTATATAAGCCGCATATTGTGGGTTATAAGTGAGTTTCTCCACCCATAGATAGCGAGTCTAATGTAAAGGATGGTACTAAAATGTACGCAGTTATTCAGACAGGCGGTAAGCAGTACAAGGTAACAAACGACGAAGTTATCTTTGTTGAAAAGCTTAACGCTGAAGCAGCTGACACAGTAACATTCGACGTTGTAGCCGTTGGCACAGACGACGGTCTTAAGGTCGGCACACCTTTTGTTGAGGGTGCAAAGGTTACCGGTGAAGTATTAAAGAACGGTAAGGGCAAGAAAATCAGAGTTGCTACTTACAAGCCCAAAAAAGGCGAGAAGAGAACAATGGGTCACAGACAGCCTTACACACAGGTTAAGATTACTTCAATCGAAGCCTGAGTATGATTACGGTAACTTTTAACTGTTCGGATAATTTAATCTGCGGTTTTACAATATCAGGTCATTCGGGATTTTCCAAAGAGGGCAGTGATATTGTATGTGCGGCAGTCAGCTCTGCGGCATATATGGCGGCAAACACAATTACCGAAATCCTGCATATTAATGCAGACGTTACCGAAAATGACGGATTTATGAGTTTAAGTCTGTCAAAGGGTGAAGCCGAAGAATCAGCCGTTGTTTTAGACGGATTAAGGCTTCATTTGACTGCTCTTACGGAGCAATACACAAAGTATATTAAAGTGAAAATTTCGGAGGTGTAAGGTAATGCTTAAAATAAACATTCAATTATTCGCTCACAAAAAAGGTATGGGTTCTACAAAGAACGGCCGTGACAGTGAATCAAAGCGTCTTGGCGTTAAGCGTGCAGACGGACAGAAGGTTCTCGCAGGCAACATCCTTGTAAAGCAGAGAGGCACACATATTCATCCCGGTGAAAATGTAGGCATCGGCTCTGACGATACACTGTTTGCAAAGATTGACGGTGTAGTAAGATTTGAGCGTGTTGGCAAAGACAGAAAGCGTGCAAGCGTTTATCCTGTTGAGCAGTAAGCATAAATCATTAGAGGGTGGATTTTATCCACCCTTTTTGTTTATACTATTAATAATCGTAGTTCAAAAATAACTGTAACATTTTAAAACGGAGTACATTTTATGTTTGTAGATACAGCGAAAATTAAAATCAAAGCAGGCGACGGAGGTGACGGCGCAGTTTCGTTCCACCGTGAAAAGTACGTAGCCGCAGGCGGTCCGGACGGCGGCGACGGCGGCAGAGGCGGAAACATAGTCTTTCAAGCCGACTCAAACCTTTCAACGCTTGCAGATTTCAGATATAAGCGCAAATACTTTGCTGCAAAGGGCGAAAACGGCAGGGGCGGCAGATGCCGAGGCAGAAACGCCGAGGATTTAGTTATCCGTGTTCCCGTAGGAACTCTTGTCAAGGAAGAAAGCACAGGCAGAATTTTAGCCGACGTTTCCACCAAAGAGCCTTACATTGTCGCAAGAGGCGGCAAGGGTGGCTGGGGAAATCCCCACTTTGCAACGCCTGTCCGTCAGGTTCCCAGATTTGCAAAGCCCGGACTTCCCGGCGAAGAATTTGACGTTGTGCTTGAGCTTAAGCTCCTTGCCGACGTCGGTCTTGTCGGCTTTCCGAATGTCGGAAAAAGCACTCTTGTGTCGGTAGTTTCTCAGGCAAAGCCCGAGATTGCAAACTACCACTTCACAACAATAACTCCCGTTCTGGGCGTTGTGTCAATGGGCGAGGGGAGCTCGTTTGTAATGGCGGATATTCCCGGACTTATCGAAGGTGCGTGGCAGGGTACGGGACTCGGTCATCAGTTTTTGCGCCACGTTGAGCGTTGCAGAATGCTCGTTCATATTGTTGACGTTTCCGGCAGTGAGGGCAGAAATCCGATTGAGGACTTTGAAACAATTAATTCAGAGCTTGAAAAATTCAACCCTGAACTAGCGCAAAGACCTATGATTGTTGCAGGCAACAAGTGCGATATGGCTACAGATGAGCAGATTGAGGAATTCAGAAATTACGTTGAGTCTAAGGGCTACGACTTTTTCCCGATTATGGCGGCAATCCGTTATGACGTTGACCCGATGCTCAAAAAAATTCAGGAAATGCTCTCAAAGCTTCCGCCGATTGTTCACTACGAGGCAGAGCCTGCACCCGTTGTCAATGTTGAAGATTTTGACGACCACAGCGTAACAATCAAGAACGTAAACGGAATTTACACAGTCGAAGCTGACTGGCTGTTGCAGGTTATGAAGGGCATAAATTTTGACGATTACGAGAGCCTTAACTACTTCCAGAAAGTACTTATCAACGGCGGCGTAATTGACGCTCTGCGTGAAAAGGGCTGTAACGACGGCGACACGGTTTCGATTTATGACGTTGAATTTGATTTTATGGATTAATTCCTTTTTAGAAATATTTGGGTAGATTATGGAAAACATTACGGTATCACATACTAAAGCAGATGAAATTTCACCGCTTACGCTTGCGTTTGTGGGTGACGGAGTGTACGATTTGCTTGTCAGGGAACACCTTGTGCGCAAGGCAAACCGCCCTGTCGGCGAGCTTAACAAAATCAAGGTGTCACTTGTAAACTGCAAAAGTCAGGCTGAATTTGCAAAGCAGATAATGCCGTCACTGTCCGAAAAGGAGCTTTCGGTTTACAAGCGCGGCAGAAACGCCGCCCCGAAATGCACTCCGAAAAACGGCAGTATAGCCGATTACCACAGCGCAACGGGACTTGAAGCACTGTTCGGCTATCTCCACTTAAACGGTGAAACGGACAGGATTGATGAGCTTTTTAATCTGATTATACATATTTTTGAATAGAAGTGATATAATGAAAAAATCAGAATTCAGATTTCACAAGCCGACCTTGAGCTCGGTAAGAACAGCAGTTGTCGATTACGTCATAATTGCAGTAGGTGCAGTTTTGTACGCACTCTCGGTAGTTGTTTTTACCTCGCCCAATAACATCGCACCGGGCGGACTTACGGGTATTGCAACAATGCTCAATTTTATGTTCTCGCTCCCGATAGGTACGCTTATTTTCCTGATGAACATTCCTCTGTTTATCTGGGGAGCAGTTGAAAACGGAATGAATTTTCTGACGAAAACGATTATAGGCACAGCCTTTGGGTCCGTTGCGATTGACGCATTAACGCCGTTTGTGCCCGTCTATACGGGCGATACACTCCTTGCCGCAATCTTCGGCGGAATCTTAAACGGAATCGGACTCGGTTTTATATTCTACCGAGGCGGCTCAACGGGCGGAACGGACATTATTGCGCTGAATATTCACAAGCATATGCCGTATATCTCAACGGGTAACATTATTATGATTGCAGATTTTGTAATTCTTATAATGGTGTTTTTTGTTTACGACAGTGTTGAGAGCGTTCTGTATGCAATTATCGCAATTTTCGTGAGCATCAAGGTGATTGACACGATTTCCTATGGCACTTCACGAGGCAACGGCAAGCTAATGTTCATCATAACTAATAAGTATGACGAGGTGAGCAAGGCAATTATGAACGACCTCGAAAGGGGAGTAACGCTCCTTGACGGCGAGGGAGCGTACAGCGGAGAAAAAAAGCGTGTTATAATGTGCGCAGTACGTCCTCAGCAGGTTTACAGAATCCAGAACGGCGTTAAAAGCATAGACGAAAACGCCTTTATAATCGTCACCACAGCAGGTACAATCCGAGGCAAGGGCTTTGCAAGAAAAGAGTAAAATAATATTTTTTGTTGACATTTATTGTAATAAATGATACAATAATGACAAAGAATCAAATAGAATTTGTTAACATTTTTGTTAACAGGATTTATGAGGTGAAATTTATGAAAAAAATTATTTCCGTTTTACTTTCCGCTGTTATGCTTTTGAGCATATTGAGCTGTTTTGCTGTTTCGGCTGCCGAAGTACCTTATCCGCCGATTGAAACAGGTTGTTATGGTGATATAGATACAGAAAAGTATCCTGTTGAATATCCCGACAGGAAAAGAGAAAAACTCGTTTTAGACGAATCAAGTGAAACGCAGATTAAAGAAGATTACTATAAAATTCATCCTGAAGCCGATTATGATTCAATTACCGTTGATTATTACGGTACATTAAGTGACGGCAGTATGCTCGTGTTTGCAGAAAATGATATGTCCTTATATTTAGATGCGGTTAACTATATGGTTATCGGAAAATACTTATATGTTACTTACTGTATCGGAAATGATATCAGGATTTATAAGAACAATACATTTACAAGAATTGTTGACGCATATCAGAACGGCACTTTGTCAGATGAATTGCTTGATGAAACGGCTGAAATTCTTTGCTTTGCAAGGTTTGTAAACCCGAACGAAGAAACTCCTTATCCGCCGTTAGAATCCGGACATTATGGTGCAAAAATATATTTTAAGCCGTATTCTTTTGAAACAACTGATAATAAACCCTTATCTTTTGAAGACGCTTGTATGTTACAAGTAAATAAATTCGAAAATCCTGCGGCATTAGACGATGAATCCGTTGAAAATCAAATCAAAGTGGATTATATCGCAAACGTAGATAACAATGCAGATATTGAAAAAATGGAGATAAACTATTACGGTACTTTAAGCGACGGCAGTATGCTTGTGTTTGTTGACTGTAAGGCCGGTTCAGCATCTGTAATTGATTATACAGTTATAGGAAAATATGTCTATTATATTCCCAACGCAGGCAGACGTATTGTTCTTTATAAGAATCACGAATTTACAGATATACTCGATGCATATAAGAACGGCACTTTGTCAGATGAATTGCTTGATGAAACGGCTGAAATTCTTTGCTTCGCAAGGTTTGCAAAATCGAATGCTGAGCCTGAGCCGCAGGTGTTATACGGTGACGTTAACAGAGACGGCGTAATTACAATTATGGACGCTACGTTGGTGCAGAAGCTCGGCGTTGGTATTGAAGAGTCTGAAAGCGAGCTTATAAGCGTTCTTGCCGATGTAAACAACGACGGCAGAATTTCCGTTATTGACGTGACCTGCATTCAGAAGTATATCGCAGGCGGCTACGGCGACACAGGCAGAACAGGCATTGTGCCGTTAGTTGTCGGTTGATAATGAGCAGAACAATTTAACAGACATTCTGATTTAAGACAAGTAAAGGCTGTTTCACAAACGAAACAGCCTTGTTTTGCTATTTATCTTCTTTAAACACCCATTGTCTTTGTGCGGTGTAGTTTACCGTCCACAGCAGTAAATCGACAATTGCCTTTGTAAGTGTGACGGGAATCGGGATAAACGACAACAGCGAAACGATAACCGTACTGGCGCACATTATGCAGAAAAACAGAATGAAAAATCTGACTGCCTGCTTTCTTGCCTTGCCGTCATTTTTGAAAATCACACGCCTGTTGATAATAAAATTAATCGCACCCGATACGATTCTTGCAAGCAGTGTTGCAAGCGCAACATTCCACACAAAGCTTGACGGAAGAAGATAGGCAAAAACCGTAAACAGTGTGAGGTCAATAAGCGTACAGCCGATTGACGACGTTGCAAATCTCAGCGGCGTTTTGTAAATCAGATACGTGTCCTTAATAAGCCTGTAACTGCTCTTCTGTCCGTCCGTATAGTCGGTAGTTATGTTTACGTTGTAAAACGGAATTTTCCTGTCGGCACAGCGTGTCAGGAAGTTCATTTCATAGTCAAACCTGTCGCCGCTTGTTTCCATTGCAGTTTCATAAAGTGAAAGAGGAATACCTCTCAGCCCCGTCTGTGTGTCCTTACAGCTTGTACCCGTAATAATTTTGAAATAAAGCGATGAAATAAGGTGACCGAGCCTTGCCGAAAACGGTGCTTTTGATTTTTTCATATTTCGCCTGCCGAGAATAAGTGAATCGGGACGAAGTTCAAGCGCACGGCTGATTTTCATAATGTCCTCAGCCTTGTGCTGACCGTCAGCGTCGGCAGTGATAAAGCCGCGTGTGTCGTAGAGCTTGTCGTGAGCATATTCAAGCCCCGCACGAATGCTTGCGCCCTTGCCGCTTTTGTTTTTTAAATTCACAATGTGACAGCCAATGCTTTTAAGCTCGTTAAAGTATTCGGACTTCGGGTTACAGCCGTCATTGACGATAACAATGTTGGCTGCGCCAAGCTCGCTCAACTCACTGCAAAGCTCAATTGTACGTCTGTTTTCACAATATAACGTAATAATTATGGCGTGATTCATAATCAGTTACCTGCTTTTGATATATTTTTCATAATTATACTACATAAGTTTTCCTAAAACAATACGTTTCACTTTAAATTTGCTTATCGGAATTAAAAATGCCTAAAAATAATATGTGTAAAAATGCTAAAAAACTATTTAAAACACAGGAATTTTATGTTATAATAAAAACTCACAGAGATTAATTGAGAAAATATTAATTTATAATTTTGAAAGACGCTGATTTATTTGTTTAAAAGGATAATGTCCTGTGCATTGTCAGCATTGCTTTTAGCAGGCTCGCTGTCTGCTTTTGCAGGCTGTTCTCAGCAAGGCTCTTCGGAAAATACTGCCGAGTCTGTTGACTTCAAAACTGCCGACAAGGTTGCCGACGGCGCAATATTGCAGGCTTTCTGCTGGGACTTCAACACAATCAGGGAGTCAATGCCCGACATTGCGGCTGCCGGTTTTTCAGCCGTTCAGACTTCGCCAATCAATGAATGTCTTGAGGGCGAGAACGGCGGAATGGAGCTTTACGGCAACGGCAAGTGGTATTATCACTACCAGCCGACTGATTTTAAAATCGGCAACTATCAGCTCGGAACACGTGACGAATTCAAGGCTATGTGTGACGAAGCCGAAAAATACGGCGTAAAGGTAATTGTTGATATAATCGCAAACCACACCACTCCGGAAACCGACGCTGTCAGTGAAGATTTGATAAAGGCAGGCGGCGGAAGCCTTGAAACGCTCTACCACAAGGGTAACGCAAATGACATAAAGGATTA
>JBJEOX010000281.1:0-1798 GCA_051880935.1 Ruminococcus sp. | reverse complement strand
CAATAACTTTTTCCGAAAAACATAGCAAAATCCCGGGACTTCGCAATGAGGTTCCCGGGATTTTTGCTTGTGTCATATCCCGAAAACTTTCATATTATTATAGTGAAATAATCTATTATTTCGAATAATAAATGAAAGGAGTATTAAAATTTATGACAGAATTATCAGATTATCCAAAATCTGATTGCGTCAGAGTTTTTGATATTGAAGCTATATCTATACCGATAGTTTATAATAAATACGGCGACTATGACCCTAACGGAATGATGTATGTTCTGAAAAAGGATTCCGAGCGTATTCAGCGTGAAGCAAGAGAAAGATTTTCTCTGAATCCTCCGCAGCCATACAAGGACGTTCAGCCTCTTGTGATAAGGGCAAATAAAGGTGATGAAATTCAGGTTAATTTCTACAACAAGCTTGACAGAAGAACGTCTATCCACGTTCAGGGACTTAGATATAATGTTCTGACCTCCGACGGTGCAGAGGTCGGCTATAACCCCGACACCACCACAAGAGATTTTATCAGCTACAAATGGTATGCGGAAAAAGAGGGAGTTTATCTCTTTTCCGATATGGGCGATATGAGAAGCGGCGAGGACGGCACGAATGTGCACGGCTTGTTCGGCGCAATTATAGTTGAAAAGCCGCAGTCAAGCTGGTTTGACCCTGTTTCGGGGGAAGAAATTGAAAGCGGCTTATTTGCAGATATTTATAATCCAACCGAGCCGTCGTTCAGAGAATATGCAGTTTTTTTCCACGACGAGCTTGAAATAAAGAACAAGGACGGAGAACAGCCTGTTGACCCCCATACGGGTCTCCCGAACGGTACTACGGGCATAAGCTACCGTTCCGAGCCTATGCGAAACCGTTTGCCCCTTGGGCATATGCACGAGGGCGTTACAGATGAAGATATTTCAATGAGCTCGTGGTCTTACGGTGACCCTGCACCTCCGATTCTGAGAGCATATGTGGGCGACCCGTCAAAAATAAGGCTCATTCACGGCGGAGTAAAGGAAACACACGTTTTCCATCTGCACAATCATCAGTGGAAGCTCGAGCCTGATGACCCGAAATCTACAATCATCGACTCTATCTCAATAAGTCCGCAGGAATGTTATACTCTTGATATTCTCTACGGTGCAGGAAGCTTTACAAAAATGATAGGCGACGCAATTTTCCATTGTCATCTGTATCCGCATTTTCACGAGGGTATGTGGACGCTCTGGAGAATATTTGACCGACTGGAGGACGGTACGGGAGTATATCCCGACGGCACGCCGATAGCAAGACTGCAACCTCTTAAGGACAGACCTTGTCCGCCTGAAAAAGACCTGCTTCACCCCGGATATCCGAATTTTATAAACGGAGAATACGGTGAAAGACCGCTGCAGCCGCCGTTTGGAGTTTTAGACAAAAACTGTGAAAACAAGATTTTCCCGACGCCGCTTGAGCTTGCAAACTTTGTTCCTGATTTTGCTCCGGGTGCTCTGTATTCGGAAACCTGCCCCTGTAAAGAATGTAAGGATGTAAAGGTGTTTGAGCTGGCTATAGTACAAGCAGATGTAGTTTATAACCGTTACGGCTGGCACGACCCTCAGGGCAGATTCTTTGTGATGAAAGAAGAAATAGAGAGGCACGGCACGCTTGACAATTATCTTGAAAAGGTGAACAGCGGCAAAATAAGACCACAGCCGCTTGTTATCCGTGCAAACGCAGGGGATTGTATAGAAATCAGAATGACAAATTTCCTGCCCGATTATATTGAGAAAAGTCCGTTCCAGCTCAGAACGCTGACGGA
>JBJEOX010000280.1:0-1804 GCA_051880935.1 Ruminococcus sp. | reverse complement strand
AAGGTAATGCCCAGACTTAAAGAGGAGTACCAGAAAACATATGCTGTTGATATTGAGGAAATCTCTGTTCCTCAGGCTCCCGTAAAGCGCAACAAGGCAACCTCGGGCGTTGTAATTGAGGGTACAGACGATGTGCTTGTAAAGTTCTCTAACTGCTGTAATCCTCTCCCCGGTGACGATATAATCGGTTACATTACAAGAGGCTACGGAGTTTCAATTCACAAACGCAGCTGCACAAATGTTCCGAAAGATATTTCAAAGAGCGAAGAGCCCGAACGCTGGGTGTCCTGCTACTGGGAGGACGAGGTAGGCGAGGCTTTCCGCAGTACGCTTCAGATTACCGCAGCCGACAGAACAGGACTTCTTGCCGACGTTACAATCAAGCTATCAAATATGCATATCTTTATTCATTCGCTGAATTCAAGAGAACTCAAGGACGGCAAGGCTGTAGTAACTGCAACAATTGACGTTATGGGGCGTAATCATCTGCGTGGTGTTATTTCAAAGCTTTCCGATATAAACGGAATCGAGGAAATCAAGAGGTTATAATATGAAAGCAATTCTACAGCGTGTGTCAGACGCACGTGTTGATATTGAAAACAAAACAGTCGGTGAGATTGAAAAAGGATTCTTAATTCTGCTCGGCGTTGAAAACGGTGACGAACAGCGTGATGCCGAGGTGCTTGCCGCAAAAATTTCGGGACTTAGAATTTTTACCGACGAAAATGACAAGATGAATCTATCCCTTGCCGACATAGGCGGCGGTGTGCTTGTAATTTCAAACTTTACTCTTTGCGCCGACTGTTCTCACGGACGCCGTCCGAGCTTTATTGCAGCCGCACGTCCCGAAACTGCCGAGCCGCTTTATGAATACTTCTGCAAGAAAATGATCGACAACGGGTTTTCACGTGTAGAAAAGGGAGTTTTCGGCGCAGATATGCAGGTTTCGCTTACCAATGACGGA
Source organism: Ruminococcus sp. (assembly GCA_051880935.1). Lineage (GTDB taxonomy): Bacteria > Bacillota > Clostridia > Oscillospirales > Acutalibacteraceae > Ruminococcoides. Next base: position 840 of record JBJEOX010000280.1, on the reverse strand, counting down.
CCGGTAACAATTGAAATTAACTCAAAGGACTTGAAAAAATGATTGACGTAAAAGTATATAACGTAACTTTTCTTGCAACAAACTGCTGTTATCTTGTTGACAAAGCAACGGGTAAATCAGCCGTAGTTGACCCCGGTGAAAAATCCGATGAGCTTATAGAGCAGATTGAAAAAGACGGCGGAAAGCTTGAATATGTAATGCTTACTCACGGTCACTATGACCATATAGGCTATGCAAAACAGCTAGCAGACAGGTTTAATGCAAAAATTGTGACTGGTGAAAAGGAAAATAAATTCTTAAGTACACCTTCTCTTAATTTAAGCGTTAATCACAATATAGATTTACCTGCTTTTTCAGCCGATATTCTGTTAAAGGACAACGAAACCTTTATGCTCGGTGAAACCGAAATTACTTATATTCAGACTCCCGGTCACACAAGCGGAGGCGGTTGCTTCATTTTTGATGATACTCTAATCAGCGGCGATACGCTTTTCTGCGAATCCTACGGCAGAACGGATTTGCCCACAGGAAGCAACAGCGATATGTACAACTCAATTTTAAGGCTAAAAAACCTTTCGGGTGACTACCGTGTAATACCCGGTCACGGTCCGCTTTCAACGCTTGACCACGAAAGAAAATATAATCCTCTTATGAGGGCGCTGTAATATGAATCTATACGTTAAAAATCACAATTTCCGGTTTGAACTTGAAAACCTTACGAGGCTGTTTTTTCCGAATGAGAAAATTAATGTTTTCAAAACATTTGATTCGGTAGAGCAACCGTATATCTATACCGAAGTATCCGATAAAGTTAAAATCGAAGTATCTATCAATATCTTT
>JBJEOX010000279.1:0-8935 GCA_051880935.1 Ruminococcus sp. | reverse complement strand
AGCGACGAAACTTTTTCGGCACTGAAAAAGCACCTTGAACATAACACCTGACGTTGTCTGTCTATTTTGTATTTTTGTATGAATGGAATGAAATAAATGAAGATTTATCTTGCAGGACCGTTTTTTAACGATGAAGAGATTATAAATATTGAAAAAGCAGAAAAAATACTTTTTTCACGAGGCTTTGACGTTTTCAGTCCCAGACTCAACGAAGTAAGAAATGAAGAAAACACGCAAAACAAGCTATGGTCCAAAGAAACGTTTATGAACGACAAACGTTTTATTGACTGGGCAGACGTTGTTGTTATGCTCTACTACGGCGGCTACAGCGACAGCGGAACGGCTTGGGAATGCGGCTACGCCTACGGCACTAACACACCCGTTGTTGTAGTTCACCTCGGCAAAGATTCTAACCTTATGGTGCACGAGGGCTGTCACAGCAACATTACGCTTTACGAGCTTGAAAGCTACGACTTTACAATGCTTCCGCCAAAACCGTATACGGGTAAAATGTTTTAGCTTATAGAAAAATTATCCGATTGATTTACTTAACGGAATCAATCGGATTTTTGTTTTTCGTAAAAATTCAGCAATAGTCTGTACGACAGTTCTCTTGCCCGCTTAACCGGATAAAAACTTAATTTCATTGACAAATGTCAAAAAAGTTATATAATATAATTGTTTTAGAGTGTCTGCTGTAAATTTACAGTTTTGTACTATATTGCAGTTAGCAGATTATTATAGAAAATTTATTCATCTGTTTTGATTTATAGATATAAGCCCTTTATTCTTCAACAGAATATTTTTAATTATTATTCAGGGCAAATTAACAATGAACGGAAGTGACCGTATGTAAAACAGCTTTGCAAATTCCTGTTACCCGTTATGAATCTAATTAAAATTAAATTTCAGATTGGATGATATTATTGTTTACTATATTTAAGGAACACAAGGGATTTGGCAAGCAAATCCTGTTGCTTGCCAAAAACGAGCTTATCAAAACATACAAGGGCGCTGTTATCGGACCGTTATGGGCTGTTGTAAAGCCTGCCTTTACAATTTTTGTTTACTGGTTTGCGTTCTCCTGCGGTATCAAAACGCTTAAATCGGTCAATATAAACCTCGGCGGTCCCGAGCCGTTTTCAATCGACTTCTTTACGTTTATGTTCATCGGAATTATTCCGTGGTTCTTTATTCAGGACAGCATTACTCAGGGTGCAAAAACTCTGCGTACCAACAGGCAGTTTATCACAAAAGTAAAATTTCCTGTTTCAACGATTCTGACCTACACAAGCATTTCAAGACTTTATGTACATATCTTCCTTGTTGCTATTATGTACGTTTATGTTCTTTTTGCAGTGGGTCCGAGCTGGTATAATCTGCAATTTTTCTTATACTGTCCGCTGATGTTTCTGTTTTTCCTTGCGCTGTCGTGGTCTACTGCGCCTATGTCGGCTTTCAGCAAGGACTTTGAAAGCTTAATCGTTTCGATTATGTCGGGTATTTTCTGGCTGTCGGGCATTATGTATGACTCATACGGATTTGTTGAACAGCCTGTTCTTAACTTTATTATGCTTTTTAACCCGATTAACTTCTTTGTCAACGGCTACCGCAACTGCTTCCTCTACAACAGACCGTTCTTTGAATACAAAACGGAGCTTGTAATCTTCCTTGCAGAATTTGCAGTTGTGTTCTTCCTCGGTATCTTTAACTACAACAGGCTCAGGAAAAAGCTTCCTGACGTACTTTAAGGGGAGGTTAATTTTATGGCTGAACCGATTATTACCTTTAAAAACGTAAGCAAAACCTATATACTCTACAAAAACGACCAGGCTCGCTTTAAGGCGCTTTTTATAAAACCGAAGAATCCTAAGACGAACAAAGCGCTTAACAATGTTTCGTTTGAAATTAACAGAGGAGAATCTGTCGGAATTGTCGGCGACAACGGCGCAGGCAAGTCAACTCTGCTTAAGATGATTACGGGCGTTGCCTTTCCCGATGAGGGCGAGATTATCGTAAACGGCAAGGTTGCCGCTCTGCTTGAGCTTACCGCAGGCTTTTCTATGGAAATGACGGGCAGAGAAAATATTTATCTCAAGGGCTACATTCTCGGTCTTGAGGACGAATATATCAAGACTATTGAGGAAAATATAATTGAATTTGCAGAGCTCGGCGACTATATTGACCAGCCTGTCAGGACTTATTCAAGCGGTATGAAAATGCGTCTTGGTTTTGCAATTAACGTAAATATTGAGCCTGATGTTCTTGTTGTTGACGAGGCTCTTTCAGTTGGCGACGCAACATTTAAAAAGAAATGCAAAAACAAGATTAAAGAAATTATTGCCGCAGGCACTACGGTGCTTTATGTAAGCCACAATGCCGCATCAGTCAAGGAAATCTGCCCACGTTCAATCTTCCTTAAAAAAGGTACGATTATTTTTGACGGTCCTACGGAAGAAACCTTAAAGGTTTACGAAGAATCAAAAAAGAAAAAATAAAATTGGGAACCACTGAATAGATCACACAGATCAGTGCCTCCCTAACGGTGAAACTATGGTACACGTTGTTATTTTTGCAGGCGGCGTCGGCGCAAGAATGAAGTCGCTTGACATTCCCAAGCAGTTTATTAATGTTGACGGCAAGCCGATTATCATCAGAACGCTTGAAAACTTTGCTACACACCCCGATGTTGATGATATTGTAATTTCCTGCCTTGCCGATAAAATTGAATATATGTGGGAATTGATTGCACAATATAAGGTAGCCAAGGTTACGTCCATTGTTCCGGGCGGTGAAAACGGTCACGGAAGTATCCACAACGGACTTGTTGAGGTTCAGAGGTTTTCTTCACCAGAGGACATTGTGCTTATCTGCGACGGAGTTCGTCCGTTGATTTCGCATCAGCTTATCTCGGACTGCATTGAAACAGCAACAAAATATGAAACTGCTGTGCCCGTTACGCCGAGCATTGACTCTGTTTTACAGAGCGAGGACGGCGAAACCTGCTGTAAAAGTCTGCCGAGAAAGCAGATGTATATTACTCAGGCTCCGCAGGGGTATACTATGAGAAAAATTATGCACGCTCACGATGAAGCCGAAAGACTCGGAATTACAAATCCGATTTCTTCAAGCGAACTGCTGATTGAGCTTGGCGAAACAGTACATATTTTCAAGGGTGAGCGTGACAATATCAAGGTGACAACGCCTGAGGATTTACAATTCCTACGTTCACGTTACTACTACAAAAGCTTTAAAAACTTTGCAAAAGAGGAGCTTAAATATGGATTATAAGGTTGAAAACCATTTGCAACCCGATGTTTTTGAAGATATTAAAACAATTACCGATAGCAATATTAACTGGCCGTGCCTTTGCAATAAAACCGTGCTGATGACGGGAGGCAACGGCTTTATTGCATTTTGCCTTGTATGCGCAATGCTTATCAGAAATGATATTTACGGAAGTAACATAAACGTAAAGGCACTTGTAAGAAGTCGTGAAAACGCTGAAAAGAAGTACGGTGAGCTTATCTATCGTGATGATTTGGAGCTTATTGTGCAGGACGTCTGCACTCCGTTTGAATTTGAAAGAGCTGACTTTGTTATTCACGCCGCAAGTCAGGCAAGTGCATATTATTTTGAACACGATCCCGTAGGTACGATTGATGCAAATCTGACGGGAACTGCAAATGCGCTTGAATATGCAAAAAACAGCAACGCTGAAAGCACGCTTATTGTGTCCTCACTCAAGGTTTACGGCTCTGTATTCAACGGCAAGAATTCAATCAGCGAGGACGACCTTGGATATATTGACATTGACAGCTACAAAAACTGCTACGCTCAAGGCAAGCGTGCTGCTGAAACACTCGGCTGTTGCTATGCAAAGCAGTATGGTATGAATGTTAAAATTGCAAGACCTGCCTACATTTACGGTCCTGCAAATATTGACGACGACAGAGTGTGGGCTCAGTTTATTGCGAATGTAGTGAGAAAGCAGAATATTCTGCTGAAAAGTAACGGGGCGTCTTTGAGGAGCTTTTGCTATGTTACCGATACGGCTGTGGCTCTGCTTAAAATTCTGCTTGACGGCGAAAATGCAACGCCTTATAATATTGCAAATCCGAAAAGTGACGTCACAATCAGAGACTTTGCCAAGGCGGCTGTCGAGGCTTTTCCAAAGCTGAATCTGACATTAAGCTTTGCAAACCCTGAAGATGAAAAAGAGCCTGTTCCCTCCCCTATGGCTCCGACTCCCGAACTTCTTGATGCAACAAGGCTGAATAATCTCGGTTGGAGTGCAGATATAGATTTAACAGAGGGAATCAAACGCAGTGTAAAAATAATGAGCCTGCAAATTAAAGACTAAATAAAAAGGGAAGCAAAATGCAAATCAAAGACATTTTAAATGAATTTCAAGCCGACTGGGCGGCTATGCCTACGGTTGAAAAGGAGACACTCAACAAGCTGAAAAACAAATCATTTTTAATTTGCGGACGAGAAATTGCCCGCTGTCTTTGCTATGCCCTTTTGTATCTTAATGAAACACAAAAACTGCACATCAAGGTCTATTTTACAGGTGAAAACAAATCTGCTTTAGCTGACTTTAACAAGGAATTGCTATTAAGAAACGACTTTGATTTTGTAAATTATAATTCTTTAACAGAAATAACAAAAGCAGATTATATTATACACACAGGACTTTGCAGTGAAAAAATCAGCGCAGATGAAAAATTATTTTCATCACAAATCAGCGAAATTAAATGCCTTTCAGAGGTTTCAAAAAGAACAAATGCCAAAACCGTTATTCTGACCGACAGCAGGGTCTACGGCAAAGCTGAGCCTCACAGGGTGTACTCCGAAAATGAGTATGCAAAGCTTGATTTATGTTCTGAAAACAGCTTTGCATCTCAGCTTATGAGAACAACAGAAAACCTATGGAATTGTGAGAAAAAGGGTAACAATTTTGACCTTACAATTTTAAGAACGGGTATTGTGCTCGGAGCAGGCACAATGCTCGAAACCGGTCTTGACGAAGTTTTTGACTGCGTTGCAAACGGCAGAAAGTGCAGTCTTGTTAATTCCTATAAAAAATATTCTTTTGTATATATCAGCGATGTTTTCAGAGCGATTGTGTACTCGTTTACTTCTCTTGAGTGCGGTATTTACAATGTCAGCGGTGAAAAATCAACTGCGTCAACGGGTATGATTTCTGCGATTCTTCACGATATTTACGGAGAAAAATCTGATATTACTCTTGACAAAAACGGCGATTTTGAAGGCTGTGCAATCAACGCAAATAAAATATCCGAGCACGGCTGTGCACCCGTCATCAACCTTGAAACAGCACTTGAGCTGTGCGTTATGAGCAGAATGCCCGACAACAGCGCAATGGCTCTTCCCCACAATCACGACGGCAGACTCAGCTCAATTCAGCAAATTCTGCTTGCCTATCTTCTTGAAGTTGACAGAATATGTAAAAAGCACGATATAAAATATTTCCTCGGCGGCGGAACTCTGCTCGGCGCAATCAGACATCATGGTTTCATTCCTTGGGACGATGACGCCGACATTATGATGCTCAGAGAAGATTACGATAAATTCTGCGAAATCGCCGCTGACGAAATGCCTCCGTCTATGACATTTCAGACAAACAGAAACGACAAAAACTGCTTCTACGAATTTGCAAAATTCAGACTCAATGATACAACCTTTGCAACCGGCTTTGCAAAGGAACACAAGGATATGCACAACGGTCTTGCATTCGATATTTTCTGCCACGACAAAACTGCAAATTCTAAGCTTGGTCAGAAAATCCACCTTGGAATGACTCTTTTTACACGTGCGCTCGTTTTTAATAAATGGAACAATCGCAAGGCAGAAAACGGCAGTAAAATTCAGTCTTTCGTCACAAATCTCTGCAAGGCTGTATTCCCTATCAGATTCAGCCTTTGGCTCGAAAACAAGACTTTATGCTTCTTTAAAAGAAAAAAGAACGCAAAATATCTGTACGACGGAATGGGACGAAATGTTTACAACGGAAGTTTTCCGATTGAATATCTTGATGAAGTTATTTATGTTGATTTTGAGAGATATAAACTGCCTGTTCCAAAGGAATATGACAAATATCTGACATTTTTGTACGGCGATTATATGGAGCTTGCACCGCTTAGCACAAGACTTGGATGTCACGAAATCAAGCTTTGCGACATCGGCAAATACGACGGATTTAAAATAAATTCTACGCACAAGAAATAATCTTATATATCCTTGCGGATTGTTAAATAAAAAATACAAATTGCAATTGACAATCTACCATTTATTTGATATAATAGGTAGCGTGTTAAAGGCACACACGGGTTAAGCTGAACAGTAAGATTTATCTGAAAGTAAGCTCCGTCTCGGATTTATTTCTTTGCCGTGTAAAAATTAAAGAAATTTTTATTTGCGGATATGGTGGAATTGGCAGACGCGCATGGTTCAGGTCGCACCACCTCGGTGTAAATTCATTTCAGCATCTATATCCTGCAAATTGTGGATTAAGCACTTAACTCCACCTCGGTTCTCAACTCTCAACCGTGTAAAAATTCAGAGAGAAAAATTAAATATGCACCCGTGGCGGAACTGGCAGACGCGTATGGTTCAGGTCGCACCACCTCGGTGTAAATTCATTTCAGCATCTATATCCTGCAAATTGTGGATTAAGCACTTAACTCCACCTCGGTTCTCAACTCTCAACCGTGTAAAAATTCAGAGAGAAAAATTAAATATGCACCCGTGGCGGAACTGGCAGACGCGTATGGTTCAGGTCCATATTTTCGAGAGGAAGTGCAGGTTCAATTCCTGTCGGGTGCACCACAAAAAGCCCGATAAAATCGGGCTTTTTATTTTGCTATTTTATGCAAATTATATTGAAAACTGTCATATCTTGTGATATATTTAAATTATAATACAAATTGAGGTGATGGTTTGATGAATATACCGGCTACTTACTATAAAAACAATGAAGATTATGTGACAATACCAGCAATTAAAAGTTTTATGCACAATCATCCTGATGGTCAATTTAAGATATCACAACCAAGGGAAGATTTAATGAATCAAATCATTACTTATGCTGAAAAGGAAAACAAGGAAGAAATTGTTTATGATTGGCTTGACGAAGTAATACAAGAAGGAATAAAGGATATATATATTGAACAAGCTATATTAGATGAAAAACTTAGGCTTATTTTCAACTCAGAAAAAGACATAAATAATTATTTAACTCAGTTCGTTAACAAAACTTATAACAAACATATTTGCTTAAATGAATACAATGAAAATTTTATATTAATTAATTCATATTATTCTATTGATAGTCTTGGCAAAAAGGTTGTTTTTATTTATTGTAAAAAATTACGCATGCACGATAAAAAGAAACAAGCCACTAAAATTATTGATTATCCTGTAACCGCTGAATATTATATTGAACGTGGTTGGCTTTTAGTATGTGCAAAACCCAGAAGCAACTTATATATTTATAATTCACAAGAATTTAACATAGAAGATGCCATTTCTACAACAACAGATAAACAAATAAAAGAAGTTGTAGGCCTTGTTAAAGAAATACTAAAGTTAGAAAAAACAGATAAAGTTGCCTGTATAAACAAATTAAAAAACAGCGTTTTCAATTTACTTCATAAATATACCAACACACCTGTTGATATATTAAATGTTATGGAATCAAACAAAGATAATATTAATAAACTTTCTAGTAGTATTTACTCTTTATGTAATAATTCAGAAAAGTGTGCTATTCCCACATCTATGCAAGAAGACATAGAAAAGGATATTAATAATATTGTGGAAAAATATCTTTCTATAAACTGGAAAGATAAACAGATTTTTATACAAGATAGAGAAGCATACCCTGTAAAACTTAGCGCAACAGATGAAGAGGAATCTAAAGTAGAACAATCTGCTGCTTTATTAGAACCACTGCAGACAAAAGCACTTTTCTTTGACAATAAAAAAATGTTATATAAGAGTAAGCAGTGTGACGGTATAGTATTACAGTGGAAAAGAAAAAATCCAGCTTTCTTTGCTGATGATTCTTTTAGAGTAAAAATATATGTAAATACAAAAGGCTATTGCATATTTAAATTTTCTGAATACACTTCAAAGGATGATATTGAAAATGTTATATTATCGCTTATCGGTTCTGAAACAAATATTAAATGAAAATCAATATAATACTTTTGTAAATTATTTATCTTCATTATCTACTAATAGCAAAATAACAATTTCTCAGATTAAAAACAGCAGTCATATAGAAGATATTGAAATCATACAAAAAGCCCTTAAACTACTAGTTGATGCAGAAGTACTAAATTACCAATTTGCTATTCATTGCCCTGAGTGTGGATTACTATTGCCGGCAAAGAATAATATTTATGACATAAAAAGAGAAGAAACTTGTTATAATTGTAATGAAACATTTGAAATAGATGCGGATGAAATTGAAGTGGTTTATACTTTTAAGAACTACCCTTTTGAACATGGGCAACAGAAAGACGACAAGGCTAATGTAGATGATGTGTCTGTTGCCCAAAGCATAGATAAATTAACATATTATCTACAAAATGACAATATAGATCTCAATCAAGTATTTTTCTCTCCGACAGACGATGATTACGATTTGTTAGATAGACTATATAAAAATATATTCAATAAGCAACCGAACACAAAATCAACAGGCGATACCCTTGAAAACTTAACTATAAAATTATTTTCTTTATGTAAACACTTAAAAGCCGCACCAGTTAGATTAAAACCTAATCAAATTGATTGCTTTGTCCGAAACACTTTATTTATACCCGGCGTATCTAATGCGGATTGCAAGGACAGTTTTACTATTGAATGTAAAAATGAATCCAAAGCACCAAAATCCGGATACATG
>JBJEOX010000278.1:0-1809 GCA_051880935.1 Ruminococcus sp. | reverse complement strand
AGAAAATTTCTTTTTCCAGCTCGTCCATAATACGACTGCCAAAGCCTTGTCCCTGAAACTCAGGCAGAACATAAACCCTTGTAATGTGATTGTCGGTATGACTGCCTGTGCCTATAATTTCGCCGTCCTTTATTAAAACGCTTATTCTGCCTGCTTCGATATCTTTTACTATATTATCAATGCTGTGAAGTCTGCCGAAAAAGTCAACAACAGCTTTTGTATAGTAATCGGGATAAATTTCAGCCTTCGTGTGCTGAACGATATAGCATACTCTTTCCGCTTCATCAAGCGTTGCTTTTCGGTAATCTATGTTCATAAATCATCTCTCCTCTCCAAAATTCTATCATAAAAGCAGGAATATCTCAATTAGTTTTTGAGTGTTGTTTTTATCACAATCAGACTTTATGTAAAGCATTTTCTTCTGCGTTTGCTCACCAACAAGCTCGATGAAAAGGGCAGGTCAGCTGTTAATTGCCGCCCTGCCCTTTTCCAGTTATCTTGTTGTTTTGCGTGAGTTGTAATCCTTGTCTATTTCATCTTTCCATTCATCACTAATCGGCGCACTGGCTCTGCACTGCGCAACTGCATTTGATACGCTTTCGTAAACCACCCTTGTGCCCTCGCTGTCGGCATTGTAATTTACCGCACGGTTTCTCGAAATTCCAAAGGAGTATGCCGTCTTGACAGCGTCAATGTTTGCGCCGATAAAAAGGAACTCCCAGCCGTATTTTTCCTGCTCGTGCTCAATCATTTTCCTGACTGTTTTCAAGTCGTAGTTACGGCTTGCGTTCTCCATTCCATCGGTTGTGATTACAAACAGCGTTCGTTCGGGAACGTCCTCTTTTCGTGCATACTTGTGAATGTTCCCTATGTGGTGAATTGCCGAGCCGATTGCGTCAAGCAGTGCTGTACAACCCCTTACATAATAGTCATTTTCAGTCATAGGCTCAACCTTTTCAAGGCTTACTCTGTCGTGGATAACCTCGCTTACGTTGTCAAACAGAATTGTAGACACATACGCCTTGCCGCTCAGCTTTTTCTGCTTTTCAATCATAGAATTAAAGCCGCCGATTGTATCGCTTTCAAGTCCGCTCATTGAACCGCTCCTGTCGAGAATAAATACAAGCTCTGTAATGTTGTTTTTCATAATAATTCCTCCGTAAAAATAAAATGTGATTGCAGGTTTTAGTACCACCTTACAATCACATTATAGGGATTATTAAGATTAAAATGGTCGCATACGAAGCGACAAATTATATTCCGAGCAGACACTGGTCAAATTCAAACAGCGCCTCGTTGATTTCAAAAATATTATAATTCTTATTTGTAATAAAGTACTCGATAATTATGTCAAACTTGTTGCTGTGCGACAGCGCAAAGCCTGCTTTCATAAGGAAATCCTTTGTTTCGTCAAGGCTGAGCTCAAGCGCAATTGCAAAGGCAATCGCAGTGGTTTTGCTCGGCTTGTAGTTTACGTTGCTCTTGATTTTTGAGAATAGCTTTCTGTCTATATTCGCCTTTTTGTAACACTGCGAGTCAGTCATTCCCTTTTCGTCAATCTTGCGCAGAAGCATTTGCGAAAAGCTCTCGTCAATCTGCAAAAGCATTTCATCAAGGCTTGCTTTTTGCATTGACATTTCGCACGGCATTGCATCGCATTCAATATCCTCAAGCATTACAGTGCATTCAGACGCACCCCTGCGACGGTTTGCAAATCGCTCTGCGTAGTTGTCGTCTATGTACTGCCGAATGTCGCAGAACAGCTTTTTGCCGATTGAAAACGCATTTTTGTCGAACACGACAATATAC
>JBJEOX010000277.1:0-1812 GCA_051880935.1 Ruminococcus sp. | reverse complement strand
CGTATCTTTTGACGAAAGCGGCAGAGTATTAATCAAGAACTGGGTTGACGGAGAGCTTGTTTCCGAATTTGCAGTAGACGAAGAGGCGTAATTTATGGAAAAAATCAATGAAACACTAATAAAAATTATGCCGACTGTTCTGACGCTTATTGCAGTAATAGTAATCGGATTTGTTGCGGCAAAGCTGATAATAAGGTTACTGAAGAATATCCTTAACAAAACAAATATTGACCATACCGCAGTTACTTTTGTTTTGTCATTTGTCAAGGTGTTGCTGTACATAATTATTGCAATAACAGCACTTGCAACAATCGGAGTAAATGTAGCGTCACTTATAACGGCTGTAGGTGCGGCGGCGTTGACGGCAGGACTTGCCTTGCAGGACAGCCTGAGCAATCTTGTAAGCGGTATGATTATTCTGTTGAGCAAGCCTTTTGTTGCAGGCGATATCCTTGAGTTTGAGGGGATAAAGGGAAGAGTAGAGAATATCAAAATTTTCTTTACTACGATTCATACACTTGATAACAAGATAGTAACTATCCCGAATTCACGACTTACCTCAAATAATGTTGTCAATTGCACAATGGTCGATAAGCGCAGAGTTGATTTGAAATACACAATCAGCTATGACGATGATATTTCAAAGGTCAAGGGACTTATCTATACGCTGATTTCTACAAATGATAAAATAATAAATGATCCTGAGCCTGCTGTTCACGTGGGTGAGCATCTTGACAGCGGTGTTGAAATTATCGTTATGGTCTGGACTACACCTGATGACTACTACGATGTTTACTATTTTATGCAGGAAAACGTGAAACTCGTTTTTGATAAAAACGGCATTACTATTCCTTATCCTCACGTTGTTATAAAAAATCAAAAGTAAATTTTGTATAAACTGTTTTCAATGGTAAATAATAATGGTGTCGTATCAACGGCACCATTTTTTATATATAAGGATGATTGCTATGAAAAAATTATTATTATTACTCTCAGCGGCAGCAATTCTTGTTTTATCGTTTGTAGGCTGTGGTATGGGGAAGGCTGCGTCAGACGCCGCTTCGGGTGTCGGAAATGCAGCCTCGGATATTGCAAGCGGAGCAGGCTCAGCAGCAAGTGATATTGCAGACGGTTCTGTTACCGACCGTGACGGAGTTATCGGAAATGAAAACGAAACAAATAACAATACACAGAACAATACAAAGAACAGCTCGAACAATAATTCGCAGAATAACACGCAGAATGCAACCAATGCCACAAAAGCGTCAGATGAGCTTGTTTAACTATCCCGACCTCAATAATCCGAATCATTTAAGCCTCGCATAAGTTCTGCGAGGCTTAAAATATATCATCATTTCATACTGCTTTTTCAAGTTCACATTTCAGCTGGCGTATGATTTTCTTTTCGAGTCGTGAAATGTATGACTGAGAAATACCAAGCTTATCGGCAACCTGCTTTTGCGTGTGTTCCTTTTTGCCGTTAAGACCGAATCGCAGTTCCATAATAAGACTTTCACGCTCACCAAGCTTTGAAACAGCATTGAGTACAAGCTTTTTTTCAAGCTCATTTTCAATGTTTATGTTGACGGTATCAGGCTCACTGCCGAGAATATCGCACAGCAGAAGCTCGTTTCCGTCCCAGTCGGTATTCAGCGGCTCGTCAATTGAAATTTCATTTTTAAGCTGTGAGGACTTTCTGAGAAACATAAGAATCTCGTTTTCAATGCACCGAGAAGCGTAGGTTGCAAGCTTGATATTCTTTTCGGGTGAAAAAGTGTTTACAGCCTTAATAAGTCCAATTGTACCAATTGA
>JBJEOX010000276.1:0-1813 GCA_051880935.1 Ruminococcus sp. | reverse complement strand
AAGCGCTGCTTCCATTACGTCCTCGTCAAACTTATCTCCGAGTGCGCTTTTCATAAGAGAAAGCGTGCTTGTCATAGCATTAGCGCAGGTGCCAATGTACACATAATCACCGTAGCCGATTGCTGACCACGAGTAGCTCTGAGCACGGTCACCAACGCCGTTTTCACCAATCCGGTCGGTAACGGTGCCGTTGCCTGCATAGTCAACAATACCGTCCGCTGTTTTAACTCCCTTGTCAGCGTGAGAAATCTTAGTTGCTGTGTAGATTCCGTCCTCGGAGGTAAATGTTGCGCCGCTTGTTTCAGCGGCATTTACGCTGAACATCGATACTGCACTTGTCATCAGAAGTGAAAAGCACAGAATAATCGGAAAAACTCTTTTCTTCATCATTTTGTCTCCTTTACTTTTTACATATATAACAGTATAATACCATAATATGGCAACATATTCTAAATATTACCAGATTATATATAATTATAATATATTACATTACTAAAATCAATATATAAAATACCCTAAATGTTCCTGAAATCGAGTATGAAAATTAGTTTTAATTGTTATATCAAATATAAGACAATGTTATTGATAATGAAATTACAGCAAGTGTTATTGTAATTTAAAAATTATTTATTGTAAAACGATAAATAATTATTGACAATCTGATTGTTTGATGATATGATAAATACAAAGGAAAATATTGGGAGGTTTTTATATGACTCAGAAATCCTTATCAAATCGTATGAAGCTTATCATAGTATTACTCGGACTCTGCGGAGTTGCACTCTTCGGCATTGCCGTTCCCGTAATCGGACTTGATTTAATTGATTCCTACCCCGAATTTTCATATTGCTTTCTGCCGTGGCTGATTTTTATACTGATTATGGCTGTGCCGTGCTATGCGGTACTCGTAATAGCGTGGAGGATAGCGACAAGTATCGGTAAAGATAATTCGTTTACAGAACTAAATTCAAAACGGCTTAAAAATGTGTCGGTGCTTTCGCTTGCAACGTCAATTTACCTTTTTGTTGGAGCAACGGTATTTCTGCTTTTGTCAATGTGCCATTTCACAATGTTCCTTGGCGCCTGCCTTGTATCGTTTGTCGGCATAGCAATTTCGGTTGCATCAGCAGTGCTTTCATATCTTGTAAAAAAAGCCGCCGCTTTGCAGGAACAAAGCGATTTGACAATCTGAGGTGATACTATGGAAGGCCAGATAATTTTTAACATTGACGTAATGCTTGCTAAACGCAAAATGAGCGTTACCGAGCTTTCAAACCGTGTGGGAATCACACTTGCGAACATTTCAATTCTGAAAAACGGCAAGGCAAAGGCAGTTAAAATCAGCACACTTTTAAAACTCTGCGAAGCCCTTGACTGCCAACCGGGAGATTTGCTTGAATACCGAAAGGGTGAGTAAAATGAAAGACAAAGCAGTAAAATCCATTTCTATTTCTATAGTTTTATTTATTCTTTCATTTGTTATTTCCGGTTGCAGAGGTGCAATTATTCGTGTCGGAGATTTAATTTTTGAGCCGCAGTATAACGAAAATACGGATTGTCTGTCATCAAGCGGAATAGACGGCACACTTTATGAGTATTCAAATAAGCTACAGCTCGACATTTGTTATGGTACAGATTACAGTGACTCCTTGTCTCTTTGCAACAGTACGGAACCAAACAGTGATAATGAGTTTTTTAAAGATGATTACACAATTCTGACAGGTGATTTTTCAAAGCGTTGCTGGAAAAATTATAAGCTGTTCATTATTATGGACGAGATATACTATGAATTTGACATAAATTCATATGAACC
>JBJEOX010000275.1:0-9040 GCA_051880935.1 Ruminococcus sp. | reverse complement strand
TGAGTAGTGTAAAACGAAATTTTGTCCTTTTCAAGAATAACATAAACGGGAATATGCTCGGTTACACACTTTTCAATATCAATCAGATTAAGGCAGATAACGTCGCAGTCGTTGTAGCTTTCAAATCTTGAGTGTGTTCCCGTAAAGATATTGTTAAGAATATCCTGCTTTTCCTTATCGTTAATCTGCGGAATTTCACCTTTTGAATATTTTACCGTTTCAACAATAGAATCAACGTTTTTATTTTCGTCATATTCAGCAAGTCTGCCGTCAATTATGCTGTATTTCATAAAGAACACCTCATATATATTTTATAATATCTTCCACGTTATGTCAAATAATAATAAAATTATATTAAAAATTTATAAATTACCGCTAATTGTGTATTTTTATAATGTTTTTCTTTGAATTTTCGCATAATTACTTGATTTTTTCTGAATATTATATTATCATATTATATATTGTTTATATCAATTAAAAAATAAAAGAGAGGTATTTTTATGAAAAAGATTTTATCAATCGTACTCACAGCAGCAATGCTCTGTACAACTGCTTTGGCACTTTCAGCCTGCGGCGGCTCTTCTTCAAAGAAGGTGGCTTCAATTGATGACCTTGAAGGCGCTAAAATCGGCGTTCAGCTCGGCACAACAGGCGATATCTACGCTACTGATTATGAAGAAAAAGGCTCAAAAATTGAGCGCTTCAACAAGGGTGCAGACGCAGTTCTGGCTCTCACACAGGATAAGGTTGACTGCGTAATCATCGACAATGAGCCTGCAAAGGCTTTTGTAGCAGCAAACGAAGGACTTAAGATTCTTGATGAGCCTTTTGCTGAAGAAGATTATGCTATCTGCATTGCAAAGGATAACGACAAGCTTACAAAAGAATTCAACACAGCTCTTGCTGAGCTTAAAGAAGACGGCACAGTTGATAGTATCATCAAGAACTACATCGGTGACGATACAAAGGGTAAATCACCCTACGAAACTCCTGACGGCACAGAGTACAAAAACGGTGAGCTTCACATGGCTACAAACGCATTCTTTGAGCCCTATGAGTACTATGAGGGTGACAAGGTTGTAGGTATTGACGCAATGATCGCTCAGGCTATCTGCGATAAGCTCGGCTATAAGCTCATAATTGACGATATGGACTTTGACTCAATCATCACAGCAGTTCAGTCAGGTAAGGCTGATTTCGGTATGGCAGGTATGACAGTTACCGACGAAAGAAAGGAAGCTATCAACTTTACTGATTCTTACACAACGGCTAAGCAGGTTATTATTGTTAAGGAATAAAATTTAACTTTACAGCCGATGACTATTAGTTGTCGGCTGTGATTATTTTAAAGGATTTTTGTTATGCAGGATTTTTTTAACGGTCTTTATGAAAGCTTTGTAAAGACCTTTATAACTGACGACCGCTGGGTTCAGCTTCTCAACGGACTTCTTGTCACCGTTGAAATTACGCTTTTTGCGGCAGTAATCGGCGTTGTAATCGGATTTTTAATTGCTATTGTCCGTTCAACATATGATATGAATTTGTCCGGCAAAAAGTGCAGAAGCTTCGGCGATTATATTTTAAAGATAGTTAATTTTATCTGTAATATCTACATAACCGTAATCAGAGGAACTCCTGTAGTTATTCAGCTTATGATTATGTATTTTATAGTCTTTGCGTCCTCTCGTGACGGCATAATTGCGGCTATAATCTCGTTTGGTATCAATTCAGGCGCATACGTTGCCGAAATTGTCCGTTCGGGTATTATGTCAATTGACAAAGGTCAGTTTGAAGCAAGCCGTTCGCTCGGTTTTGACTACAAAAGCACTATGATACACGTAATTATTCCGCAGGCGTTCAAAAACATTCTACCTGCTCTCGGCAACGAATTTATCGTTCTTGTCAAGGAAACCTCTGTAGCAGGCTATGTTGCAATTCAGGATCTGACATATGTCGGCAACCTCATCCGTTCACGTACATATGAGGCGTTTTTCCCGCTTATTGCAGTTGCGCTTATTTATCTTGTAATTGTTCTGATTCTGACATTCCTGCTCAAAAAGCTCGAGAGGAGGCTGCGCAGCAGTGACCACTGATAATGTTCTGATAAAGGTTGACAACCTCTGTAAGTCATTTGACAATGTTGATGTTCTCAAAGGTATCAACGCTGAAATTCATAAGGGCGACGTAATGGTTGTAATCGGTGCTTCGGGCTCTGGCAAATCCACTTTTCTGCGTTGCCTTAACAGACTTGAAGAGCCTACAGGCGGAAAAATCTATTTTGAGGGAACAGATATAACCGACACGTCTGTAAATATAAATATCCACAGACAGAAAATGGGTATGGTATTTCAGCAGTTCAATCTTTTTCCGCATATGACTGTTATGAAAAATCTCACCTTAGGGCCGATTAAGCTTCTCAAAAAAAGCAAGGCAGATGCTGAAAAAAGAGCAATGGAGCTGCTCGAGAGAGTAGGACTTGCCGACAGAGCAACTGCATATCCGTCACAGCTTTCGGGCGGTCAGAAGCAGAGAATTGCAATTGTTCGTGCCTTGTGTATGGATCCTGACGTTATGCTCTTTGACGAGCCGACAAGCGCACTCGACCCCGAAATGGTAGGAGAAGTGCTTGAGGTTATGAAACAGCTTGCAAAAGAGGGAATGACGATGGTTGTTGTTACCCACGAAATGGGCTTTGCACGTGAGGTCGGAACAAATGTTGTGTTTGTTGACGACGGAGTAATTGTTGAGCAGGGCGAACCGAAGGAATTTTTTGAAAATCCGAAGAATCAGCGTTTAAAAGACTTTTTGTCAAAGGTTCTGTAATTTTTTTATGATACTGAAATCTTTTTCAGAAAGTGAAAACAATACTGAATTCACGTAAGTATCATTAAAATCTTGATGTTTGCTGACAATTTAATCATTCAATAAATTAATGCCTGTTTTGCCTTTACAAAACAGGCATTTTATTGTATTATATTAGTAACTATAAAATATAACGGGGTGTTAATTATGCAACCAAAATATAAGAGAATTTTATTAAAGCTTTCGGGTGAATCGCTTGCAGGCGAAATGAAGCACGGAATTGATTTTGATACAGTCCTCAAATTCTGCGAGCCTATTAAAAAATGTGTTGATGCAGGTGTAGAAGTGGCAATTGTAGTAGGCGGCGGCAATTTCTGGCGCGGCAGAAGCTCGGGAGATATGGACAGAACCAGAGCAGACCATATGGGAATGCTTGCAACTACAATAAATGCTCTCGGCGTTTGTGACGCTCTTGAACAGCTCGGTGTTGATGTCAGAGTTCAGACTGCAATTTCTATGCGACAGGTAGCAGAGCCTTACATCAGAAACAAGGCTATCCGTCATCTTGAAAAGGGCAGAGTAGTAATATTCGGCTGCGGAACAGGTAACCCGTTCTTCAGCACTGACACAGCCGCAGCACTTCGTGCCGCTGAAATCGAGGCTGACGTAATTATGAAGGCTACAATGGTTGACGGCGTTTATGACAGCGATCCTAAGACGAATCCCGATGCTGTCAAGTACGACACCGTATCCTTCCATGAGGTATTAAACAAAGACCTTGCCGTTATGGACAGCACAGCAGCATCACTTTGTAAGGATAACAATATTCCGATTCTTGTTTTCAGCATTGAAAATCCCGACAATATTTACAAAGCAGTGTGCGGAGAAAATATCGGTACACTTGTAGACAGCAATGACTGATTAAATTTACTTTAAAATACAATAATTATTTAGGAGGCATTGAAATATGCAGGCGCAGTTAAAAAAAGCAGACGAAACTATGGGTAGAAGAATTGACCATATGTGCAAGGAGTTTTCCGAGATAAGAGCAGGCAGAGCTAATCCTGCTGTTCTTGACAAGGTTAAGGTTGATTATTATGGTGTACCAACGCCCGTAAATCAGCTTGCAGCCGTTTCAGTAACAGAAGCTCGCACACTCACAATTCAGCCCTGGGACGTTTCGGTTTTAAGACAGATTGAAAAGGCAATCCAGACTTCCGAAATCGGAATCAATCCGCAGAACGACGGTAAAATCATCAGACTTATTTTCCCGCCGCTTACCGAGGACAGACGTAAGGAAATCGTAAAAGACGTTCAGAAGATTGCGGAAGAAACAAAAATTCAAATCAGAAACGTTCGCCGTGATACAATTGAAAAGCTCAAAGCTATGAAAAAAGCAGGCGAGCTTACAGAAGACGATTTGAAGCAGGGCGAAAAGAAAACTCAGGATTTAACAGATAAATACATCAAGAATATCGACAAGCTTTCAGCTGATAAGCAGAAAGAAATTCTGGAGATTTAAAATGGCTCTGTTCGGCAAAAAGAAGAAAAAAGAAGTGCTGAGTGACTCAGTACTTCCCGTTCATATCGGAATAATTATGGACGGAAACGGAAGATGGGCAAAAAAGCGAGGACTTCCACGCAAGGCAGGTCACTCCGCAGGAGCAAAAACCTTCCGTAAAATCACACGTTACTGTTCTGATATCGGAATCAAGTACCTTACTGTCTATGCGTTTTCAACCGAGAACTGGAAACGTCCCGAGGATGAAGTAAGCTCACTTATGAAGCTTTTTAAGTCCTACCTCGAGGAAGCTCTTGAGGATTTCAAGGACGACAGTATTGTTGTAAAATTTATCGGTGATAAAGCGCCTTTTGACGAGGATTTGCGAAACCTTATGATTGAAAATGAGGAAAGCTCAAAAGACCGTGACGGTATGGTGCTTAATATCGCTATGAATTACGGCAGCCGTGATGAAATTGTCCGTGCCGTAAAGAATATATGCAGTGATGTACAAAACGGTGCTGTTTTGCCTGAAAATATTGACGAACAGCTCATATCCGATTATCTGTACACAAGCGGTCAGCCTGACCCTGATTTGATTATCAGACCGAGCGGAGAACACAGAATTTCTAATTTTCTGCTCTGGCAGTCTGCTTATACTGAATTTGTGATAATGAACAAGCTTTGGCCTGATTTTGAAACGTCAGATGTGGACGAGGCACTGGAAATATATTCTCAAAGGAACAGACGTTACGGCGGAGTATAGTACTGATGTTAATAAAACAAATATAGTTTTATTACTATTAGCATAAAGAGAGTTGATAAGGATGAAATCATTAAAGCCGAGATTACTTACAGCAGTTGTCGGAATATCCCTGCTCGTGGGTGTATTAATTGCCGGCGAGCTTTGGAATCCGATAATCGGAATACTTGTTGGTGCAGCTTCTGCTTTTATGACAGGTGAATACCTCAATGCAAAAAATCTGCTGAAGAATTTCTGGATTTCAATACCGTGTATGATGTTTGCATTTTTGCAGACTGTTCTTATTTCAACGCAATATATCTATATATTGCTTACGGTGTTTATGATTTTCTGCTTTGCAGTGCTGATAATAAATCATAGTGTTCTATCATATATTGACCTTGCATATTCAGCTTTCGGTACTATGCTGATTTCTTTCGGAATGAGCGCATTGCCGCTTATTTGCAGCAGCGGAGTAGGCGTGACCTTCTTCTTCTGTACTGTATTTGCATTGCCCTGGATGGCAGATGCAGGCGGATTTTTTATAGGGGCTACTATGGGTAAGCACAAGCTTTGCCCGAATATAAGTCCTAAAAAAACTGTCGAGGGTGCTGTAGGCGGCGTTATATTCTGCTTGATAGCGGCATTGTTAATCGGATTTATTTTTCAGTTTATAATTATGCCTGACGTAAAAATTAATTTCCGGGCTCTTGCACTGCTCGGATTAATTGACGCTCCTGTTTCAATTCTTGGTGATTTGAGCTTTTCGCTTATCAAAAGAAGTCTTAAAATCAAGGATTACGGTTCAATTTTTCCGGGACACGGCGGAATGCTCGACAGATTTGACAGCATAATATTTACTGCACCGGTTTTGGTTGTGGTAAACTATTTCATTCCTTTCATAACTTTGGTGTAAAATGATTAATAATATTTCTATTTTAGGTTCAACCGGCTCTATCGGAACGCAGACGCTTGATGTTGTCGATAAGCTTGATTTGAACGTTGTTGCCCTTACTGCTTCAACAAATATCACTCTTCTTGAAGAACAGGTCAGAAAATACAAACCTCAGTTAGCTGTTGTGTTTGACGAAGCAAAGGCAAAAATTTTTAAAGAAAATATAAAAGATACAGATACCCTTGTTTTATCGGGTATGGACGGACTGATTGCTGCCGCAACAGTTGAAAGTGCAGAGCTTGTGCTCAATTCCGTAGTGGGAATGGTCGGCTTAAAGCCTACAATTGCTGCGGCAAATGCAAAAAAAGACATTGCTCTTGCGAATAAAGAAACGCTTGTTGCAGGCGGAAAGCTCGTTACAGACGCAGTTAAAAGCAACGGTGTAAAGCTTTTGCCTGTTGACAGCGAGCACTCTGCAATTTTTCAGTGCTTGCAGGGGATGCCCGATTCAAAGTGCCTAAAAAAGCTTATACTTACCGCATCGGGCGGTCCTTTCTTCGGCAAAACAGCCGATGAACTGAAAAGCGTGACGATAGAACAGGCACTCAATCACCCGAACTGGAGTATGGGCGCAAAAATCACAGTTGACTCTGCAACAATGATGAACAAGGGGCTCGAAATTATAGAAGCGAGCAGGCTGTTTGACGTTTCGGGTGATGATATTGACGTTGTTGTTCACCGTGAAAGCATAATACATTCAATGATTGAATACAGCGACAATTCCGTTATTGCTCAGCTTGGATTACCCGATATGAGAATCCCGATTCAGTATGCAGTCACATATCCTGAAAGATATCCGTCACCGGTCGGTGAGCTTAATCTCTCGCAAATCGGAAAGCTAACCTTCTTTGAGCCTGATTACGATACCTTTAAGTGCCTTAATGCTTGCAAAAAGGCGCTTTCAATGGGCGGTGCCGCTACTGCAATTGCAAATGGTGCGAACGAAGAAGCGAATATGCTTTTCAGACAGGGAAAAATTTCTTTTCTCAATATAGGCGAGCTTGTAAGCGGTGCGGTTGATAATATCAAAAATTTCGAGCCGAAAACGGTTGATGACGTACTTTCAGCCGACAGGCTTGCAAGGCAGTACGTTTTGGAGAATGTAAAATAATTTTATTTCTTTGAAGCACTTGATTTACGGTGCAGAAGAATTATTTAGTTTGCGGTAATTTAATGTATGGAGTTGAAGTTTCTTAATGCAGGTTTTAACCACAATCGCTTTAATAATAATCGGCGTATTGTTCTTTATGCTGATTATCTTTTCCCATGAATTCGGACATTTTATAACCGCAAAGCTCTCCGGTGTAAAGGTAAATGAGTTTGCAATCGGTATGGGGCCAAGACTTTTCGGCTTCAAAAAGGGAGAAACCGAGTATACGTTCCGACTTTTTCCGATAGGTGGCTATTGCGCAATGGAGGGTGAGGACGAGGATAGTGACGAGCCTCGTGCCTTTAACAATGCAAAGGTATGGAAGAGAATTATTATCATAATTGCAGGTGCAGTAATGAACATTCTTCTCGGTTTCATACTTATGTTTGCCTACACCGTTCAGTCTGACAGCTACGCTTCAACTACAATAAGTCAGTTTGCTCCAAGCTCCTACAGTGCAAACTGCGGCTTGCAGGCGGGCGACAAAATCGTTGAAATTAACGGCTATTCCGTCTGGAATATGCGTGATTTGCAATTCGGAATGGCAACGCTGCAATGTCAGGAGGTTGACGGCAAATCACTTGAAGTATACAAAGAGGACTGTACAAATTCAGCTTATGATGTTTATGCAGACCTTGCAATAGATAATAAGCTCGAGGGCGAAAAAGCACAGGAATTTTATGATTTACTCTGTGACGGCTGTGCAAAAATCAATGCAACCAACAGCAAAGAAGACGCTAAAAAACAACTCGATATTGTTTGTAATTCGTTATATGAATATTTTGATGTTGAGGATTACGACCTTCCGACAATTACCGTAAAAGATACACGCAGACGTTTTGTAGCAGATTTAAAGGTAATCCGTGACGGAGAAGAAATATCGCTCAATGATGTTCAGTTCTACACCTATTATGCAAGCGAAGAGGATAAAGAAGCTGATAAGCCGTCTGTATCGTTTGACTTCTATGTTGATGAAATCGAAAAAAATGTCGGTACGGTATTAAGCCAGACCTTTTCTGAAACCTGTTCTATGGCAAAAACTGTCTGGACTTCACTTGTATGGCTTGTACAGGGCAGGTTTTCGTTTACCGACCTTTCCGGTCCTGTAGGTATTGCGAGTGCCGTAACTCAGGTTGCTTCTCAGGGACTTGAAAGCAGTTTTGGCTCGGCAGTTAATAATATTCTTTTTGTAATGATACTTATTACCGTCAACCTCGGAATAGTGAATATGCTTCCTTTCCCGGCTCTTGACGGCGGACGTTTCCTTTTCCTGCTTATCGAATGGATTTTCAAAAAACCGATTCCGAGAAAAGCAGAGCAGATTGTAAATACGGCAGGACTTGTGTTGCTGATGGTATTTATGGTAGTTATTTCATTAAAAGACGTATGGCAGCTAATTACGGGCACGTTCCCGGGAATGTAGCAAAACGGAGGATAAAATGAGCAGTAAAATTCAGGTAAAGGCAGGGATTGTAAGAATCGGCGGAGGAGCTGAAATTTCCGTTCAGTCAATGCTTAATGTTCCCTCAACCGATATTGAAGGCTCTGTAAAGCAGGCTGTTGAGCTTGAAAAAGCAGGCTGTCAGATAATCCGTGCGGCTGTTCCGAATATGGACGCCGTAAGGCTTATTCCTGCATTAAAAGAAGCGGTGAGTGTTCCTATTGTTGCCGACATTCACTTTGACTACAAGCTTGCGCTTGAAGCATGTGCAGCAGGCGTTGATAAAATCAGAATCAACCCCGGTAATATCGGCTCGGACGACAGGGTAAAGGCTGTTGCAAACGCCTGCAAAGCAAGAAATATCCCAATAAGAATCGGTGTTAATTCGGGCTCACTTGAAAAGGAAATCCTTGCAAAGTATGGTCATCCAACACCGCAGGCTCTTTGTG